>CAZPYI010000078.1:0-10754 GCA_964590305.1 uncultured Streptococcus sp. | reverse complement strand
TAGAATAATCGCAGCTAGGGAGATAAAGCTTCCAGCGATTGTATAGAGAAGACTTCCTCTCCCTCCAGTCTTAGGCAAGCTGTATTCTTTTTCTACGATGTTAGTAATAATAAAATTTCCAGTCGTTTCTTCGACGATAGAGCCTAATTTGTAGCCTTCAACAGCATCTTCTTCAATACTGTACACTATTTTATTACCATTTTTGTATTCAGGTAAATCAGTAAAGCTGTACTTCCAATCACCACTAGCATCTGGTGTGATTATTTGGGTTTTTTCAATTTCACCATCAGCTAGGAGCTTAATTGTTATCTTATCTGGTCGTTTACCGTACTCGTCATTATTATCATCCCAGTTTTTCTTCACTAGAATATTAATTTTGCTTGGTATATGAGTATTTGTAATATCATAATTGTTTTCACCACTGTATGTGGTGGTGTAGCCTTCAACAGCATCTTCTTTAACTGAATAAGTTATCTTTTCGCCATCTTTATATTCTGGCAAATTAGTGAAGGAATATTGCCAACTTGTTGCTGCCGAGACTTCAGCTACTTTATCTGTTGCTTCTTCATTGGCATATAAACGAACAATTATCGATAATGGACGGATTCCATCTTGGTTATCATTATCTGTCCAAATTTTTATTCCAGAAACAGTTGTTGTAATCAATTTATCGATAATTGTTTTACTGACAGATTTACTTGCAGTGTCAAAATCTGCCACACTGATAGCTACATCATTGGCAATTTCAAAACCAATTGGTGCTTGAACTTCTTTAAGAGTATAGTCACCTTTAAGTAGACCACCAAGACTTCCCTTTCCGTCTGTTCCAGTTGTTATTGTTCCTACAGAAAGTCCTGTTGAGTTACGAATAACATTAAAGATAGCACCTGCTAGTGGAACGTCTGCTTCATCTGTCTTCAAGATATTAATCTTGTAAGTATAACCTTCTGCAGATCCCCCAGCTTCTTGATAGGTGTAAGAAGGGTTTACTTCTTGTATAACAGTTTTGTCGCCAGAAATAACAGCTTTATTGTGGAAAACTTCCCCATCAACTGGGGTATAGCCAACATCAGTTAAGTATCTAATATAATAGCCATCTTTTTCTGTAATATTTCCAAGATTAATAGTAAAGCTGGCATTGGTTCCATTTTCAGGATTAGCATCAGTAAAATTTATGACAAATTGGTTAGTTACATCTACTCGATTTATTTGTACCCAATCACCCGTAGCGTTAACTTGCCATTCTCCTTTATATATCTTGAAGGAGTTCTTGTCGTAGCTAACCCAGCTTTCACCTAATGTATCGGTGACAGAAGCATTATTAATGACTTGTTTTGAACGATTAATAGCAATAGAATAATTAATTCTATCAGTGGTATCACCTGTCCATCCTGACTTCATTATTGGGTACCCTTTTATTTCATCAATTCCTGCAAATTCAATATCCCCAACGGGTATTGATGAATTGCTTACAGTGACTGATATAGGAATCGTGCTTTCTTCAGTAACAACTCTATGGTCCACTCGAATATAGAAATAGAAAGAGCCCGAGACATCATTATGAGATTCGACATAGTCCGTATAAGTCAAGGTGATTTTTCTAGTAGAAGAATCAACGATTGCATTCGCTACAATATTACCATCACTGTCTTTTACAACAAAATCTGTGCTAGTTATTAGACTAAGTTCTGGAGGCAGTATGACTGTTGTTGTATCTCCCTCAGCTACACTATCTGGTAATGTAAAATCGACATTCAACCTAAAACTTTCCCACTGAACGATAGGCCTATCGAAACTATTCCCATTTGCATCAGTAAAATACATGTTTGTAATGGTATCTCCAACTTCTTGTGCATCAACGCTGGGTCCTCGCCCAGAAGATATAAAAAGACCAAAAACCGCCAATGTTAGCGCTATCATTCTAAAAATATATTTTTTAAACATTAGTATTATTTCCTCACTTTCTTGATAATATCAAATTAGTTTTTGTTTGTTTTACTCCCAGTCAACAAGGGTGAAATTTTATGTTATTCACTAACTTCAACTAAACTTGTTGAATATGTTTAGTCGGGGGATTTTCTAGAGAACCGTTAATAGCATAGTCTCCTTTCGTAATTCATTAATCAGAAACAAACGAACGTTTAGTTCCGATTAGTAAATTGGGTGAGAAATCCGCGACTTATAATGTCAAAATCCTTATAATTAAGTAATTTTTCATAGAGAAAGGAATCGAAAAAAGACAAAAAAAATCAGAACTAGACGTTCGTCTAGTTCTGATTTGGTACAGTTAATCAGTACCAACTACCTTAATTTTACCTTAATCATCTTCATATTGCAAGTTCTTTTTAAGTCTCCTTCTGGACATATTATGACGTTTTGCTACATTATATACGGTTTTTTCAGAGACCTCAGCTCTTTTCGCGATTTCTCTAATCGATAGATTATTAAATTGGTACAGTTCTAATATTTTTTCCTTTTTTTCCTCAGGTAATCCTTGGTTACCCAGCTTTTTACCGTTTGCTTTTGCCTGTGCAAGCCCTTCTTTAGTACGTTGACGGAGGTTATTCAGTTCAAACTCAGCCATAATACTAAGCATTTGATACATTAGTATTCCAGAAGGTGTTGTGGTATCAATATTTTCCTTAATGCTCACAAACTCAATTTTATACTCTTGCAACTCTTCTATTACCTGAAGCAATGTTGATGTTTTCCTTCCTAGACGATCCATTTTATAAACACAATAGACGACCTGTTTGCCTTGAAGGGATAGGTCTTTTGCTAGTTGGATTGACTGTTGAAAAGCTTGACGATGATCATCACTTCCAGATTGCTTTTCAAAAAACAACTGATCGCAATGTTTTAATGCTTCTTTTTGTACCTCTAGTCCTAATTTTTGTCTATCGTCAATACTAGAAACACGAGCATAACCAATTCTAATTTGTTCTTCCATTTTATTCCTCCATTTAATCTATAGGCTATATTAATCCTTATCTATAATAATCGTACTCACAAAATGTTTTCCTTTTAGAAAGCAATAATTTTATTTTTAAAGAAAGCAGTTTTTATAGGTGCAGTTTTTGAATTGAGCTTGCATACATATTTAGAGATATGGAACATGTTAAAGCTCCAACATAGTTATAATATGTAATACATCGGTCACTGCAAGGGCCTCTTGCTAAGCTTAAATTGATGACTTTATCAGTTAGTAAGTGCCTAAATTCGGCATATAAATAATTAGCAGTCAAGAGCAGTTCTTTCATTTGGTTTCGTATTAAGAGTGATAATTAACTACTGAAATTTGAATGTTTTTATTGTTTATGTTGTCATAAGTCACCAAAATAGTATATCATTTTTAGTTTCATAAAAGAGTCGTTAAGTTAAGCGGAGAAAAGAAAGTGGAACATTAAAATGAATGGTTTCCCCTAAGTTGGTTTTTAGACCCTAACTTAGGGGGGATTTGATCTCTCAATTGTCACAAAAGTTTGAGATTCCTCCATCCATCAAGTATCACTTACTATAGTAAATTTAGTCAATAAGCATGACATAGAAATAATAAAAAGGGAAGATAAGTATTACTCACTTGCACTTAAACAAGAAATGGTGGATAAAATGATCTTAGAAAGTTCCTTGTTTTGACTACGCTCTTTAAAATCAAGGGATATTACCCAATAGTATAGTCAATTACAAGAAAAATAGCTAGACTATTCTTGAGAAAGCAAAAGGGATCATCTAAAATGGAAGAAACCAAAGAAAAACTAGAAAAGATGACTGAATCGGAGCGTTTTCAAAAAGGGAATGAGTATTTAAAAATGGAGAATCTCTTATAAAAAAGTGAGATAATTGCGCTTGAGGAGTCAAGAAGAGTAATGAAAACATCAGAAACAAATTAATGGTATGCGTGATGAGATATTAGCATGATGGAATCTTTTTTTGGCATCCTCAAATATGAATTGTTCTACGGTATTGATAAGATTGTTAAATCATTTGATAAGTGTAAATTTAACCATGCCACCTTATATTGATTATTACAATAACAGCCACATAAGCTAAAAAAGTTAGGTACTGTGAAATAGAGTACGTAGTTCACCGTTTAATATTTTTTGTTGATACACCTCTTTTTTGGACTAAATTAAATACAGACTAAAAGAGACCTTGAAATCGGGAAAGATTTCAAGGTCTCTTTTTTAATTTGCTAATATTGCTATCGTTTGATAAGGCTTCAGAGTAATGACATCTGCAGCGTGCGCATCTTCATAATTACTAATTAGAATCTCTCCTGCTTGGTAGCCGTTTGACAAGCTTATTTCAACATCTTCAGAAAAGAAATTATTCAAAACTAAGAGTTTTTCTTGTCCTAGCTGACGTTCAAAAGCATAAACTTTATTATTGTCACGATAAGCAGATTTGTATTGCCCTTCTGCGATGATTGGCATCTCTTTGCGAAGAGTAATTAGCTTTTTATAGAAGGTGAAAATTTCTCCCTCTTTTTCCTTGACAACATTAATATCTTTATAAGACTTACCAACTTTTAACCAAGGATTTGCTAATGAAAACCCTGCATTTTCGGTGCCATCCCACTGCATTGGTGTTCGTGAATTATCGCGAGACTTAGCTTGAATAGTAGCAAATGCTTCTTTTTCTGTTTTTCCAGCATGTAATAATTCTTGGTAAGCATTGAGACTTTCAATGTCGACATAGTCATCTATACTATCGTAGTCAGGATCAATCATACCAATCTCTTCACCCATATAAATATACGGTGTTCCACGTGATAAATGAATGCTTGCTGCTAGCATTGTTGCCCCCTCATTACGGAAGTTTTCAACATCTATAAATCGGTTTAAAGCACGAGGCTGATCATGATTATTCCAGAAAAGAGCACTCCAGCCATTTCCTTGGCTCATACCTTCACCCCAAGTGTGAAAAAGATTTTTGAGTTCTTCGAAATCAAAGTCTTTGAGTGTCCACTTTTGACCGTTTTCGTAATCAACTTTGAGATGGTGGAAATTAAAAACCATATCCAATTCATGACTGTCTGGATTGCTGTATTGCACGCAATTTGGGATATCCGTGAAACTCATTTCACCTACGGTCATGCTGTCTTCATCTTGTCCATAAGTCGCTTGATTCATCATCTTGAGATACTCATGTGCCAAAGGACGGTCAGTGTATTCAGGCTTTCCATCGAAATTAGAGTTGTCTTTCAGCTCTTCATCTTTTCCGATTAAGTTGATAACGTCAAAACGGAAACCTTTAACCCCTTTTTCACGCCAGAAATTGACAACATTAAATAATTCATCTCGGACATTTGGATTTCGCCAATTGAGGTCTGCCTGTGTCTTATCAAACAAGTGAAGATAATATTTCCCTGTATCACCAAAAGAAGCCCAAGCATTTCCTCCAAATTTTGAGACCCAGTCAGTCGGATGATCACGTAGGATAAAGAAATCTTGATAGTATCTATCTCCAGCAAGAGCTTTCTGGAACCATTCGTGTTCAATAGAGCAGTGGTTGAGCACCATGTCAAGCATAATCTCAACCCCATGTTCTTTTGCCTTATGTGACAACATTTCAAAATCTTCCATTGTTCCAAATAAGGGATTTACCGCAGTATAATCTGAAATATCATAACCGTTATCACGTTGAGGACTTGGATAGAAAGGGTTGAGCCAAATCACATCAACTCCTAAGTCTTCTAGATAGGGTAGTTTTTCGATAATGCCACGTAAATCACCAATCCCATTTCCAGTAGTATCTTTATAGGACTTTGGGTAGATTTGATAGACTACTTTTCGTTTGTCAAATGACATTTTTTCTCCTTTCAAATATAAAGAGGTGGAGAAAGTTCTCCACCCCCTTTACATTGCTATTCTATACTTTGGTTGCTGTTATTAATTCTTCACCATGTTTAACAGCATGTGGAAGGACTATTGTAACATCTGATTGATAAGCATCTTGATTTGTAATGATGACAGGTGTTTCAACAACATAACCTGCCGCCTTAAGTGCTTCAAGATCAAATGTAATGAGTGAATCACCAGTCTTAACATGGTCACCCTGCTTCACATGCGCTTCAAACCCTTTTCCATCAAGGTTAACCGTATCCATACCAATATGCATTAAAAGTTCAACACCATCTGTAGAAATGAGACCAATTGCATGCTTAGTTGGGAAGAGAGCTGATACAACACCGTCAAATGGTGACACCAGTTTGCCATCGCTTGGATCAATAAGGACACCTTGACCCATAACACCTTGTGCAAAGACAGGATCTGTCGCTTCAGACAATTCTCTTGCTTGTCCATTTAATGGACTTTTAACGTTGACAAGTGTTCCTACAGTTGCAGCCACCTCTTGATCTTTTTCTTCAAGCGCTTCTAGTGGTGCCTCAGCGTTTGCAATATCTTGAGCTTTAGTCATGATGTTAAATTTACGGAAGAAGTATGTTAATGCAAATGGAATAACAATTGCTATAGCCATATTGACCACAAAGAGTCCCATGTATTGCGGTTGAATAGACAGAATACCTGGCAAACCACCAACACCAATCGCGTTAGCCGTGATATTAAATGTTGTACAGAAGAGGCCTGCAATTGCTGAACCAATAATACCTGCAACAAATGGGTAAAGATACTTAAGATTGACCCCAAAGAGAGCTGGTTCAGTAACGCCAAGATAAGCTGAGATTGCTGCTGGAAGTGAAATCTGTGCTTCACGTTCATTGTGACGATTCATAAAGTAGAATGCTAGAACAGAAGAACCTTGTGCGATGTTTGATAAGGCAATCATTGGCCACAAACCTGTACCACCAGCGTCAGCAATCAACTGTGTATCGATAGCATTTGTCATGTGGTGCAAACCAGTGATAACAAGTGGTGCGTATAGACCGCCGAAGATAGCACCAAAGAGCCATTTGACAGGTCCTGTTAATCCTGCAAGAACAACTGCTGAAATTCCTTTACCAATTGTCCAACCAACTGGACCTAAAACTGTATGGGCAAGAATAATAGCAGGAATTAATGATAAGAAAGGAACAAAAATCATAGAAACAACTTCAGGAATATGTTTGCGCCAGAACCGTTCTAGATAAGCTAAAGTTAGTCCTGCTAAGAGTGCTGGAATAACTTGGGCTTGGTAACCGATACGCTCAATTGTAAAGAAGCCAAAATCCCAAGTCCAATTTGCCGCAATATCTGCTGCTGAAGTACCAGCTACAGCGTAAGCATTGAGTAACTGTGGAGAAACTAAACAGATACCAAGAACAATCCCCAAAATCTGACTGGTTCCCATTTTACGTGTTACTGACCATACGATACCTACGGGTAAATAGTGGAAAATTGCCTCACCAGGCAACCAAAGGAAAGAATTAACTCCACTCCAAAACTGAGATACTTCAACAATAGTCTTGCCATCAAGTGCTGACCACTGAACCGCTTCAAGGACATTTCTAAAACCTAAGATTAAACCACCAACAATAATGGCTGGAATAATTGGTGTGAAGATTTCTGCCAACATAGCCAAGGCACGTTGAAACCAGTTTTGATTTTTTTGTGCCGCTGATTTTGCGGCATCTTTTGAAACACCTTCAATGCCTGAAATAGCAGAGAATTCGTTGTAAAATGTTGCAACATCATTACCTACGATTGCTTGGAATTGACCTGCATTGGTAAAAGTCCCCTTGACAGCAGGAATGGCCTCTAAACGTTTGACATCAGCTTTGCTGTCATCATTTAGAACAAAGCGCATCCGTGTTGCACAATGTGTTACCGCTGCGATATTGTCTTTGCCTCCGATAGCATCCAACATCTCGCGGGCATCTTTTTCAAATTTTCCCATAATGTTTTGCTAGTAAACTAGCTCCCCCTTTGTTTTTTAAAAATCTGCATGTACATTTGATTTACACCTATATTGTAATCGGTTTCTTTTTTGTATGCAAGTTGTTTGGAGAAAAAATCAGTAATTTTTGATAAAATAACTATAGTTGTATGTATTTTTAAAAACAAATTTTTGGAGAAAATTAAAATGAAAAAATATGAAGGCCTTTTTAAGACTTTAGAAAAACAAATTTTAAAAGGAGATTATGCCAGCGGTGATTACTTGCCAACAGAAAGTCAACTCTCAAAAAATTACCAAGTGAGTCGAGATACGGTTAGAAAAGCTTTATCATTACTAGCTAAAGCAAATTTAATACAAAAGATTCATGGCTCTGGGTCGCAAGTTCTCAAACATGAGCAAATTAATTTTCCTGTATCTGAACTAACCAGCTATCAAGAACTGGTTGATAGTTTGAACATGAGCTCGAAAACGAATGTTATTGCTATTGACAAACTAATTGTTGACGAAAAAATAGCTAAATTGACTGGATTTACGATAAATACTATCGTTTGGCGAGTTGTCCGCCAACGCGTCGTTGATGACATCGCCTCAGTTCTTGATATTGACTACTTAGTCAAATCTTTAGTGCCAGAAATGACAAGAGAAATTGCTGAGCATTCCATTTACAATTATTTAGAAAAAAAATGTCATCTTAAAATTGCTTATGCCCAAAAAGAAATCACTATTGATCAAATTACTGAACGTGACCGACTACTTCTAGACCTGGGAGCAGAACATCATATTGTTTCTGTTAAGTCTAAAGTGTTTCTAGAAGATACAAGACAGTTTCAATTCACTGAAAGCCGTCATAAGCTCGAAAAATTCCGCTTTGTTGATTTTGCTAGAAGAAAAGGAGTAGCTTCCTCTGAGGTTCTTTAAACCACTATTTTTGCTTGCCAAATAAAAACCATGTGATATATTTGTAACTTTCTATGTTATAAATATATCACATAGAAAGTAGTGACGCTATGAAAATCAATAAAAAATGGACTTATTCCTTTGTTCTGCTCTACACGTTAGGCATTTGGATTTCATCCCCACCTTCACACCCTGAATGGATTAAAAATAGTATTTTTGCTATCACAACAGCATTACAGCTCATTATTTTTAGTTTCTTTCTGCTGGTTTTTCGAAAAAAAAACAAAAGAAAAAGTTAAATACTTTGGTGCCACTGAAAAACTTTACGTTATTCTAACCCTTTCAGCAACCAGTATTTATAGCTGTGCAATCTGGGCCATAACTCCTCAAAGCAATCCTGTTTGGATTAAAAGTGTGATGTTGGGAATGTTTATTGGCATACAAATTGTTATTCTACTGTTCTTCTCTTTGAAAAAAATAACTGAACGACCTGATGAACGATTTTTCATTAATCTTGCAAAAGCAGCATCGCTCACACTTTTTTCATTAGCCATCCTAGCAATTGTCTTATCTTTTTTCTCAATAGTAATTATTACCCCTGAATTACTTTTTATTCTAATATCTGCAATCATTTTGATTTTTGCCATTACTTTTAATGTATTTGAAAATCGAGGAACATAAGATGGCAAAAATCACTACATCATTGAAAAGCCATCGGTTAGCAAAAAAAATGAGTCAACAAGAACTTGCGGAGAAAATTGGAGTTCGACGTGAAACAATTGGTCATCGTGAAAATAATCGCTACAATCCTTCTCTCGAAATGGCACTGAAAATTGCTGACATTTTTGATTTACAAGTAGAGGAAATTTTTCAACTGGATAAGAAAGAATAATGCTATCTAAAGATTTACAAGATTCTTATTTTGCCATCAAAATCTGTATTTTAATAAAAAATGGAGCTACTTTAGCGTCATATCTGAGATTTAACACCAACAAAAAGAAAAGGTTGGACAACCAAACGTAGGCTCCAACCTTTTTGTATTAAGCGTCATTCTTATTTGGCTAAATACTGATAAATATCCTCATAGTCTGCAACGATTTTATCAGCAGCACTTAAATCTTGTGCGGGGTAATCAGGGTTGGAAAAACCAAAACAATACATCCCTGCTGCCTTCGCGGCACGACTACCATTTTTAGTATCTTCAATAACAGTACAAATACTTGGATCAACACCTAGTAACTCAGCTGCTCTTAGAAAAACATCTGGAGCTGGTTTAGAGTGTGCGACATCATCTCCAGTTACTTTCACTTCAAAACAATCAACAATGGCTAATTCTGTCAAAGCTCGCATAATATCACGCATGGGAGAAGAAGAAGCAACAGCTAGACGGTAACCATGGTCAGCTAACCAATGAATCAGTTTCTGTGCCCCTTTGATGGAGCGAACGCCATCACGTTCGATTAGTAACTCACGTCTGCGGTCCATCTCTTCAATATAATCAGAAACTTCTCTTGGCAAATCCAGTTCATCTTTCATCTTTTGCCACATAAAATCAAAAGTCGTTCCCATAAACTGATATTGGTAAGAAATATCAGTTTCGAAACCTTCATCTCGCAACATATCCGTCTTAGTACCAAGAAAAGTGTATTCAGAATCCACAATGACGCCATCCATATCAAAAATAATAATTTTTTCCATCATTACCCTCACAATCTGATTATAATTGTAAGGTGTTCCTACTGTTTTTTCAAGTCTGAAAATCACTTTAAATAAGAAAGTATTAATTAGCTCTGATCAAGCGGAAAAAGTTGACTGAACTATTTTCGTAGTTGTAGTATTTTTTAAGTATTTGACAATGGTAGAGTTTATTGAATTCAATGGGCATTTGCTCATAAATATACTACTGTTTGGATACTATTTTCTTGTTAATTCCTTGTAAATACGCTATAATAAAGAACAATAGTTATTTTAGAAAGAAGGTGTAAGTATGGGATTTACAGATGAAACTGTACAAATCGGAA
>CAZPYI010000077.1:0-10834 GCA_964590305.1 uncultured Streptococcus sp. | reverse complement strand
GCTATTCAGTAATTATTTTCAATATTATTGAGTAGCTTTTTGTATTTTATTGGGTGAAGTAAAAGAGGAATCTCGAAGTGATTGACCTTGTTGACTTTACAGTTGAAAGCTATTTTGATTCTTTGAAGTAGTATCGAAAAGGGACAGCAAGTCTAAGGGCTCTTCTGCTATATAAAGAAAAAGACGGGGAGGGTATTACAACAGATATTAGGTCACGAAGTTATTTTATAATTTATTGGAACCTAAAGGAACTTGGAGTCATTACAGATAAAGAATACTCTATCAATATGATAAAGTATTTAGTTGATCAAACATGAAATTTCAATGTGACACCAAAAGTATAATTACAATACCTACTCATAAAAAGGGTTTTCTCCTTAATACATTTTTTACCAAAAATTGTTTAATTCTCTGGCTCATAAATATAATTTGCTTTTCCTAACTAAACTTCACTTGGAAAATGTAGGATTTTTATCTTCGAATCTTATTTTATAAACAAAGCTTTATTATCCACAGATGATTTATCGACTACACATGTACTTTTAAAAATTAATGTGATTAAACAATTATATCCTTACTTAGTAGCTACACAAAGTTACTGAAAAAGTCTATATTTGTTCTACTTCAATTCTTTTAAATATAATTTTGTATACGATAGACTAATATCAAATCATGATAACTTCTTTGATATAATCGTTTTTATTTACTGACTAAAAATATAAAGCAGATATTCAATCACATTCTACTTTCATAGGCTTTTATAGCTTCTCTTACCTCTCTTGTAGAAGAGTTGTCATCTTAATTTTTCTGCGAAGATATTAATAGCTAAATAACCACCAATAATATACTCACGATTAGTATCTGTTTTTATGCTATTTTAATAAACTGAATCCAAAAACCAATTTAATTATAAAATAAAATTAGTTTTTGGGGAAGTATAACTATATCTGAAATATATATTTATCTCATGAGACCTCTTAACTTACAAAAAATTAACTGATTTATGATATTTTTCTATTACTTGATCATATATAATCATGATATCATTAGAATTATATCTGTAATCAATTCATTTTACACATAATTATTCGACTAAAAGCATGATTGAGGTGGGTTTTCATAGCAACAATCAATTTTTAATTACATATTTTTATTCTAATCTATGACATTAATAATTAATTTAAAAGGTTTTTATTTTACTCTTTATCATAATGTTTTAATATGATATGATGTTATATATAATAAAATGTTGAAATATTTTCGAGAAAGGGTTAAAAGATATTATGAACATCAATAATTTTTATGAAAATGATAAAAAATACGAGAACTTAATTAGTACCTGTCAACAAACACTTGCTACTAATCCTGATGAAGCTTCAACCTATAATATTTTAGGCGTCGCACTACATTCAAAAAATCAATTTGATGAGGCTCTCTTTGCATATGAAAAAGCAATTGATATTGCTCCAAACGATGCTCTAACATACAATAATTTAGGACTAACTCTGTATTCAAAAAAGCAATACCCTGAAGCGATAAATGCCTATCAAAAAGCAATTGATATTGCCCCAGGAAACGCTCTAACATATAATAATCTTGGTGTGGCACTTCGCTCAGAGGAGGAGTATAAAAAAGCAATTGAAATTTGGCAAAAAGCCATTGATAAATTTCCAAATTATGCCCTAGTGTATAGTAATTTAGGGTTAGCTCTAGTATTAAATAAGCAATATGAAAAAGCAATTCATGCTTTTCAAAAGGCAATTCAGTTAAAATCCGATAATATTTCTGCATATATAAATCTGGGAAATGCTTTACAAGCAACAAGCCAATACGATAAAGCCATTCTTGCATATAAAAAAGCAATAAAAATCAGCCCTAATAGTATTTTAGCCTTTAAAAATCTAAATATTGCCCTTCAAGAGTCTAAAAAGTATAGCCAAAACAAGTCACTTCCTCAAAATCCAAAAGAAGTCGATCTCAGTTATATTGACCCATCTTATAAAAACAGTAATATGGGGGATACTCTTTATTCTAATAAAAAGTATGAAGAAGCAATCGTAGAATATAAAATTGCCATTTTATTTGACCCCAGTGATGCTCTTTCTTATTACTATCTAGGTAAATCACTTCACGCAACGAAGCAATATGACCAAGCAATCAGAGCCTTCCAAAAGACAATAAAGTTAGATCCAGATAATATTTTCGCTTACAAAAACTTGAACATTGCATTGCAAGCAAGTAAACAATTGTAATATCTTCAATGAAATAATACAAAAATAGACTATCTTAATAAAACTAGATAGTCTATTTTTGTATTCAAAATTCAATAGCAAGTCAGTAAACCCAATCGGAAATATTCCATACTAACACTGACACAATGTAGGGAGAACCAGGCTACTTATCAAACGTTGAACAAATGATATAATGTTTCTCAATGGTTGACAAAATCAATCAAAATCAACTGCAAATCCCTTGAAGTTAAATAGCTCAAAGGTGTAAAATACTAATGAGAGGTGAATTATGAAAGACATCAAAATTGCACAAATCATATCTAAAAACCGGAAAGAAAAAGAAATAACACAGCAAGAACTTGCTGATTTTATAGGGGTTTCCAAAGCCTCCGTTTCAAAATGGGAGACCGAACAAAGCTACCCAGACATCACTATCCTTCCACAATTAGCAAGCTTTTTCAATATCAGTATCGATAACCTAATAGGATATGAGCCACAGCTGAGTAAAAAAGATATTCGTAGCATCTATCTCCAGCTATCAAATGACTTTTCAAATAATCCTTTTGAGGAAACCGTTGAAAAATGCCAAAGACTTACCCAAAAATATTTTTCCTGTTATCCCCTTCTTTTTCAAATTGCCGTTTTACTTCTAAATAATCATAATCTTTCTGATGATGAAGAAAGACGTAAAAAAATTTTGACACAAGCCAAATCTTTATTTCAAAAAGTCAAGAACGAAAGTGATGATTTTGAATTAGTCACACAAGCATTAAATATGGAAGCTGTATCTTTGATGACGCTTGGACTTCCTAATGAAACGATAAATCTACTAGATGAATCAAGCTCACTAGTCGTTTCTTCTAAAGCGCTATTGGCAAATGCCTATCAAATGATTGGGAATATTGATAAAGCAAAAGAAACTTTGCAAATCGAAATTTATCAGTATCTCTTAAATCTTCTTCAACTTTTACAATCTTACATGTCAGCGCTAATGGATAATATGGAAGTATTTTCTGAAGTTGGCGAGCGCTATCTTGCAATTGCTAAAGTTTTTGATTTAAAGGAACTACATCCCACAGTTATCCTACCTTTTTATCTGATGACTGCCCAAGGCAACCTAGCGAACGGGAATCATGAAAAAGCGTTAGAGTATTTGGAAAAGTACGCAGAAATTGTAAATAGTAACATCTACCCACTAAAACTAAACGGGGACACCTTTTTCACCTTGATTGATAACTGGTTTGATAGCCTAGTTATTGGCACATACCCACCTCGAGATGAAAAGATAATAAGGCAAAGTATGTATGAAGCCGTCGCCAGCAATTCAATCTTTTCAGTACTAGAAGATGATATCCAGTTCAAAAATATTCTTAGAAAATTGAAATAAAAACAAAATGGAGATATTGCAAATGAATACTGTAAATATACTAGGTGAATATTTCCCTTTCCTCATTCCCTTGATTATCTTAGAACTAACTTTAGCCATTACTGCCCTCGTTCACGTTTTAAAAAATCCACATTATAAATTCGGGAACAAAGTCATGTGGGTTATTATCGTTGTCTTCATTCAAATAATCGGTCCAATTATTTATTTTGCATTTGGAAGAGGTGATAATTAATGGACACTTTAGAAATCAAGCAGCTTCATAAAACATTTGGAAACAAGGAAGTTTTATCAGGTTTAGATATGAACGTTCCAGAAGGTAGCATCTTTGGTTTTGTTGGCCAGAACGGCGCAGGAAAAACAACCACTATGAAGATTATCTTGGGACTTCTGAAAGCAAGCAAGGGAAGTGTCTATGTTTGTGGAGAGAAAGTCGTCTATGGGGATACTAAGACAAATAAGCATATTGGTTATCTTCCAGATGTTCCAATATTTTATGATTACATGAAAGCTTTGGAATACTTACTCTTATGTGGTCAAATCACTGGATTGACAAAAAAAGAGACTCTAAAAAGAAGCAAAGAATTACTTGAATTAGTTGGGATTAAAAATGAAAACCAAAAAATAAAGACCTTTTCTCGAGGAATGAAGCAAAGACTAGGCATAGCTCAAGCCTTACTCAATGAGCCTAAACTATTGATTTGTGACGAACCTACTTCTGCTTTAGACCCAATTGGACGTAGTGAAATATTGAAAATCTTGTCCTCTATCAAAGGAAAGACAACTGTTATTTTTTCAACACATATTCTCTCAGATGTGGAAAGTATCTGTGATTATCTTGCAATTTTAGATAAGGGAAAATTAACTTATCAAGGAAGTTTAGAAGATATTAGAAAACAATTTACTACAAATGGTTTTCTAATCGAATTTCAAAATACTAATCAATTGGATGACTTTTTGGCTTTAAAAGAGCTTAAAAACCCTGATATTCAACTCTCTCAAGATGGTAAAATATTGACTGTCTTGTTCAAAAAGAAAGATGAAGAAGGTCACTTCCTAATAGATTTATTATCAAAAAACACATTGTTACCTTTGAAGTTTGAAAAAATAGAACCATCCTTGGATAAAATTTATAGGGAGCTGATAAAATGACACACTATTTCACATTTTTGAAAAAAGAATTTCTTGAAAGTATTCGAACCTATAAACTCTTTATTATAGTAATCATTTTTGCAATCTTCGGAGTCCTTAGTCCTTTAGCAGCAAAATTAATGCCTTATATCATAGAAAATCTTCTTCCCGATGGTAATCAAATTATAATCAGCACCCCCACTGCCTATGATTCATGGACACAATTTTTTAAGAATATCACACAGACAGGCTTAGTTGCCATAGTACTCGTTTTTGGTGGTATTTTAGTGAATGAACTTTCTAAAGGAACTTTGATTAATATTCTGACCAAAGGTTTATCACGTAGTGCAGTTATTTTAGCAAAATTGACATTTTTAAGCATAACATGGACCTTATGCCTTTTAACAGCCTTTTCCATCACTTGGATGTATACAGTTACTCAGTTTCCTCCTAGCGACCCTTCAAATCTCTTTTTTTCTATTTTTTGTTT
Source organism: uncultured Streptococcus sp. (assembly GCA_964590305.1). Classification (GTDB taxonomy): domain Bacteria; phylum Bacillota; class Bacilli; order Lactobacillales; family Streptococcaceae; genus Streptococcus. The sequence goes on along the minus strand of CAZPYI010000077.1, from coordinate 5,598 downwards.
ATGGTTATTTGGTATCTTCTTGCTAGCACTTTTACTCTGTTCCTCAACACTAACTCATTCAAACTTTAGCCATTTAATGATTATTGGATTTTCAATTTTAGTCTTATTTTTCTTAACAATTTTCCCAAAAATTCAAAAATACAGCCCCTTATACCTAATTTCAAATAACATGGAATTGTTAACTAAGCAAGTAGACCCTAACTCTTTTTTCAAGGCAATTTGGGTCACACTTATCTTAAGCAGTCTAACAATTACCATTTCAATTGCAGTCTTTAGGAAAAAACAACTCTAGCAGTTTTGACTACTCTTTTCTTTTACGCAAAGTTGCCGATTAAACCTAAAATCAATACAAAATAATAGCCATCAACCTCGCTTTTCAATGTGGGTGATGGCTATTTCTACAGTCAAGATATTTCTAGAAATTTCCCTTCTATTACTTTATGTATAGCTAGGGTCCAACAGTAATGGTACCTGTCAATAAATTTACTCCTTGATAATTTCACGCATGAAAATAGGCCTCCAGTAGCATATACTGTTGAAATATCCTGACCATCCTCAGTTATAACGATAAGTCTCCCATGGTGTGGTGAACAGCTAGCTTACGAGATATTGTATAAAATGGTGCCTTCAGTAATTTTCACTATAAATTTAGCCCTTCCTTTTACAGACAAACACGTAACCAATAAATAGTAACAGAAAAGCACTAGTCTATTATCTCCTGAATTGATTTAACTGATGCCGCATTTGCAGTATGCTCTCCCAGTATTTTTTCCATCCAAATCATATCGTACCAACGATTGAACTTATATCCAGATTGATGGAATTTACCAACTAGAGCATAGCCCAACGCAGCATGAAATTTTTCACTACCATTTGATAGGTACTCATCCTCCATATCTGTTGAAGCAATACAAGCGTTTAGATTAAGAATTCCCATCTTTTTAAGATATGCCTCTAAGACGTTATAAATTTTACGTCCAACACCCTTGCCACGAGCATTTTCATCCAAATAAACCGTCACTTCCACTGACCAAGCATAAGCCGCGCGTGGGCGAAAAGCTGATGCGTACGCATAACCTAAGATTTGTCCATCTTCTTCAGCTACCAAATAAGGATAAAAACTTTTTACAGAGCGCATACGCTCTGTAAACTCTTTTAAACTGGGAACATCATATTCAAAGGTAATAGCAGATTTCTCAATATATGGTGTATAAATCTCTAAAAGATCTCGCGCATCTTCTAATCGTGCAAAACGGATTGAAATTGACATAATAACTCTTCCTCATATTTACTTAAAAAATAGTGATAGCAAGCTCGAAATAAAGAAAGGTACTCAAAATAGACTTTCTTTTATCTCTTCACTAACTTCACCACAGCCTCAGTCCTAGCAGTATGCGGAAACATATCCACAGATTCAATATAGTCAACCTCGTAAATCTTAGCCAAGCTAACTAAATCTCGAGCTAAACTGGAAGCATTACAAGAAACATAGACCATTTTTTCAGGCTGATATTTAGTAATTGCTTTTAGCAAATTATCATCTAGTCCAGTTCGAGGTGGATCAACAATAATGGCATCTGCTCTATAGCCTTCATTATACCATTTTGGAATAATATCCTCAGCCTTACCTGCCTCATAATAAGCATTACTAAAACCCATTCGTTTAGCATTCTCTTTGGCATCTTTGATGGCTTCAGGGGTGATATCCATACCACGAACTGACCTGACTTTATCTGCAAAGGCAAAACCAATTGTCCCAACACCGCAGTAAGCATCTATAATGTCGTCATCTTTACTTACTTCGAGAGCAGAGACCACTTGTCCATACAGAACTTCTGTTTGTTGAGGATTCAATTGATAGAAAGCCCTCGGTGAAAGGGAAAAACTGTAATTCAAAACTTGTTCATCAATGCTATCTTTACCCCAGATAACTTCAGTCTCATCGCCATAAATATCACTCGATTTGGATGTATTTAGATTAAGAGCAATCGTCTTAATTTCAGGAAAATCCTTTATTAATTCTTTGATAAGCGGCGTCACATTCAAATCACGACTCGTCACGAAAATCAATTGTGCTTGATTTGTTGCTTCTGCCCTACGAATCATAACTGTCCGTAAACCAGAAATTTGACGCTCATTATAGATAGGTACTTTAAATTTGTCTAAAAGCTTAACAAGATGATTAATAATGTTTTGAGTCAATTCATCCTGCACCAGACACTCTTTAATATCAACTAATCGGTGGCTTCCTTCAGCAAACAGTCCAGCCTTCACTGAACCGCCAAATGATCGTGTTTGAAATTGCAATTTCGCACGATAATGCATGGGAGTATCCATTCCAATAGTATGACGAACATCATACTTTTCATAGCCTCTTGGCTTAAATTTTTTGAGCGCTTGTCTAATGACATCTTCCTTGAATTCTAATTGCTTTTCATATTGGAGATGCATAATCTGACAGCCACCGCATTCGTCATAGATAGTGCATTCAGGTTTAACACGAAATTTTGATTTTTTATTAATGACTAATAGTTGGGCTTGAACAAAATTGCGTTTAACTGCTTTAATTTGGCAAAAAACGTCTTCTCCTTTAAGAGCTCCAGGGACGAAAACTAAGATTTTTTTATAAAATCCAATGCCTTCACCATTAATACCCATTCGTTTGATTTTCAGAGGAATTCTCTGTTTCACTTGTAATTCCATCACTTATTAAATACCGCCCCTAACTCCTTTAGTTTTTTAACTATTTCTTTGCCAATTCCAGATATACTCAATAGTTCTTTTTCTGTCCAACCTGAAAAATCCGATAAATAATAGATATCACACTTGTTGAAAATGCTAACCTTAGTTTTTGAAATACCAGAATTTCCTAAAAAATTATTATCTGATGTAAAAAAGTTGTTGAGATAATTAAAAACATAACTATGCACTGTAAACATTAATGGAAAAATATTATAGAGTCCCAGATAAACACATTCCATAGTATTAGGTTCATAATTTTCTAACTCACCTGCTTCCATCATCAAATGTAGCGGAAAGGATTGTAATTGACAAAAATCAACAAAACCATCAACTTCCTTAATCAATTCCTTAATTAATACTTTTGCCTTTAAATCTAGACCTTCTAAAATTGCGCCTATTAAGAGAGGAACTTGCATTAAAACATCATCTTTATGATAAGCTCTGCTGTCATAAAAAGACACTGTCCCACTAAAGTCTGATTTAAGAACATAGAGCGATAAAATTTCATAGCGACACCCCAGAGCATCTGATTCATCTACTTCATATATTTGCATAAAATGATTTAGAGCCTTTTGATAAAGACCATTTTGTTTGCAAAGCATAGCTAGTTCCATCTTCTGTCTCAAATATGGACGCTCCTCCAAATTTCTCCAGCCATTAGGTTCTGATGCTTTCCATACCAAATAGTCTTTCTGCTCACAGATTTCTAGTTCCTTTATCTCCTCAAAAATGGCCCTCTCTGATTTCCCTTCATCAAAGCTAGAATAAAATTCTTCCAAATCATTATCTTCTAATTCAAAAAAGCCTTCTAATTCATCCATATCTAAATCATTCTCATTACGATATTGATTGAAATCAATGATTTTATCTGAATCTTGCTTCACTTATTTTCTCCAATCAGCTTTCTGTTTAAAAAGAATTATCTAACATCTATTTTACCATTTTTGATATAATTAAAACTATGAAAATTACTAAAATTGAGAAGAAAAAAAAATTATATTTAGTTGAATTTGATTCAATTGACAAAATATATGTCACTGAAGATACTATCGTTCGCTATATGCTAAGCAAAAATATGATAATCGAAGAGAACCTTCTTACAGAAATTAAGGAATTTTCTCAGTATTCACATGGAAAAAATCTAGCTCTCTATTACATTTCTTTCAAACAAAGAACAGAAAACGAAGTCAGAACTTACCTAATCAATCATGACATTGACCAAAAGATTATTCCAAAAATTCTTCAAGATTTAGTTGATAGTAAATGGATTAATGATAAGGAGTATGTCACAAACTTCCTCCAACAAAATCTCAGTTCTGGAGACAAAGGTCCCTATGTTCTAAAACAAAAAATGTTTCAGAAAGGTATTCCATCTCAGTTAATTGATGATGCACTTGTCAAGATTGATTTGTCACCTGTTTCTGAAAAGCTAGCTGACAAACTACTAGATCGATATAGTTCTAAATACCCGTCTAATATTTTAAAAGAAAAAATAACAAAAAATCTAGTGGATAAAGGATTTAACTATCAGGATGCCAAAAAAACTGTAGAAACGTTGACTATTGAAAAAAATGAAACTAATGAAAAAGAACTTATCTACAAAGAAATAGATAAGGCCTATCATAGATACAGCAAAAAATATGACGGTTATGAACTTAAAAAACGATTAATACAAGCTTTAATGAGAAAAGGGTTCGTATTTGATGATATAAATAAAGCCTTGACAGAATATTTGTAGGAAAAACCAATTTTAAAGTGATTTTGCTAGAATATTGTGGTAAACTATAGTGGATAAGTTTAATTGTAGAAAGTTGGTAAGTATGAAATTACCTAAAGAAGGCGACTTTATTACAATTCAAAGTTATAAGCATGATGGTAGTTTGCACCGCACATGGCGCGATACTATGGTACTGAAAACAACAGATAATGCTGTTATAGGGGTGAATGATCATACACTTGTCACGGAAAGTGATGGCAGACGCTGGGTGACCCGAGAACCTGCAGTTGTTTATTTCCATAAAAAATACTGGTTTAATATCATCGCAATGATTAGAGATAATGGTGTTTCTTATTATTGCAATTTAGCTAGCCCTTATGTCATGGACGAAGAAGCATTAAAATATATTGACTATGATTTAGACGTTAAAGTATTTGCTGATGGTGAGAAACGACTCTTAGATGTTGATGAGTATGAACTACACAAGCAAAAGATGAAATATCCATCGGAAATTGACTTCATTTTGAAAGAAAACGTCAAAATTTTAGTTGATTGGATAAATGACAGTAAAGGTCCTTTCTCACAAGCCTATATCAATATTTGGTACAAACGTTATCTTGAACTAAAGAATCGTTAAAGTTGTCAAGCACTCCTTAAAGGGGTGCTTTATTTCTATTAACAAGGAGGTGAAAATATGGCTTTCGAAGAAACAAAAGAACGATATGCAAGTTTTGGTGTTGCAACAAGTCTCCCACATGATATTATTGACACCTTTTGGGACTTACTTGATAATTACCTTAAAAATGTTGTTCCACTAGACAACATTCTCACTTTCAGACTTGCAAAAAAAGATGATAGGTTAACATTTGAATACCATGATGCAAAAAGGCAGCTTCTCATAAGCTTTGATTATAGTGTTCCTTTTGATCCTTATTTCCCAGAAATAGTTAACATCGTTGATCAATCAGGTATTGAAACAATATTACTTCCACATGAATTCGATTAGTGAATTTTACTTAAAATTTATGATATAAATACAGCTCTTATTTTTTAAAATAAGAGCTGTATTTTTTTAAAACAAAAAGAGAGTCTTAAACTCTCTTAAATATAGTCCGTACGGGATTCGAACCCGTGTTACC
>CAZPYI010000076.1:0-11004 GCA_964590305.1 uncultured Streptococcus sp. | reverse complement strand
AAACCTTCTACTGAAATTTCTTGTTCCGTCATGAAGTAAGTTCCAATGTAAATGCCAACATTTTTAGCACCAAGTTTAACGAGTTCCTCACGAAAAGCTTGGACACCTTTATTCATATTATCCATTGTTGCTTCTTCGACATCAATCCAATAATAGGTGGGATTATAAGGAGAGGCATTTTTGTAGAATATTCTTGCCTCTTCCCTCATTTCTTTGACGCTAGTTCCTAAGGCATAACTGTAAACAGCAACAGGAACATCACGTTTTTGAAATTCTTTGATATGGGTCTTAAATGATTTATCAATACCGGTTGTGTATGCCGCATTGCTATCTTTGCTGATTTGTGACCCTCCATAAACACGGACGATAGCGCCTGAAATATTTTGCGATAAGGTATCATAGTCAATTTCACTAGGAAGTTGCCAACCAGAGACATCGATAATCGGATTAAGAACGAAGTTTTCATCTGTTTCAGAAGTTGCTGTAGTTGAACTAGCACTTGTACCACTCACTGCAGTAACAGAAGCTTTTGCTAAAGCTAACTGTTCCTGGCGAAGATTATCAGAGTGAGTTTTACCAATGAAAAATAATAGTGCCAATAAACCAAAAAAGACTACAGCAACAATAGGTTTTATTCGTCTTCTCATTATTGCTATTGTAACTTAAATGCGATAAAAAATCAAAGCTTCCTCCTCTATGTAATGTATTTGTTACATAAGGACTATTGAATGCGGATAATGGACTATAATTTTGAAAGCTCAGTAAAGTGAGAAATGAAAAGATATTTTTAATTCAATGGAATTATCTCTGGAATGATTCCTAAATGAAATAGCTAATAATAAAATGGAGAACAGTATGAAATAGATAAGTAAATGTATAAGTAAAAACTATACCTTCTCATAACTAATACATATTTTACAGCTCCTATTTCTAGGTGTAAAATGAGAATACTAATTAGAGAGGCAGATAATATATAACATGACTAAATCACATTTTCACTTTGACCATGTAGGGTCATATCTAAGACCACAAGAATTAAAAGAAGCGCGTGAAAACTATTCAGAAGGAAAAATATCACAAGAAGAATTACTCAAAGTCCAAGATAAACTTGTTAAAAAATTAGTTCAACATGAGGTTGAAAATGGACTAGAAGTGGTTTCAGATGGCGAATTTGGACGTTCTTGGTGGCATCTTGATTTTCTTTGGAATCTATCAGGACTAGAAGCCTATTTTCAGGATGATTCTTATCATTTCCATGGTGCGAAAACTCGGACAACAAATGTTCGTATTATTGACGAACTTTCTGAAAATCCAGAACATCCCTTTTATCGTGATTTCGACTATTTGAAATCTGTCACTCCAGATGGGGTTACTCCTAAGGTGACAATTCCGAGCCCAACTCTTTTGTTCCGAGATAATAGGAGTCATTTTGCATTGAACTTTTATGAGTCATGGGAAGCCTATCTTGACGGTCTTGCAAAGACATATAATGATACAATCAAGCATTTTTACGATTTAGGTGCCCGTTATGTACAACTTGATGACACAACTTGGGCATATCTTATTCAACAATTGAATGACACTAAGGGCAATGCAGATGAGCACGCTAAAATTGAAAAAATCGGAGAAGACAGTGTCTATGTGATTAACAAAGCACTCGAAAATTTACCAGAAGATTTGATATTGGCAACTCATATTTGTCGTGGAAATTTTCAATCAACCTACCTTTTTGAGGGTGGATACAATGATATTAGTAAATATTTAGGTCAACTCAACTATGATATCTTTTTCCTAGAGTATGATGATAATCGTTCTGGAGATTTCTCACCTCTTGCGGCTATTTGGAATGAGCGACCAAATGTAGAATTAGTATTAGGTGTCATCACCTCTAAAAGTCCAGAATTGGAAGATGTTGACCAAGTCATTGAACGCATTCAAGAGGCGGCAAAATTGGTTCCCTTGCAAAATCTGGGAATTTCCACACAATGTGGTTTTGCTTCGACTGAAGAAGGTAATATCTTAACCGAACAAGATGAATGGAAGAAACTTCAACTAATTAAAACCATCACCAATAAGGTTTGGGCATAAATTATTAATACAAGAGGATGACAACCTCATATTCAAAAAGTATCCTTTTGGCTGACATAGAGTATTATATATTATCAAAAAAAGTTTGGAAAATCCAAACTTTTTTTCTGTCTATAGTAGCTCTTTAATGGCTTCAATCATTTTTTCGGGTTCCGTTTTAGATGAAAATCTTTTGATAACATTTCCATTTTTATCAACTAGAAATTTAGCAAAATTCCATTCAATATGCTTGCCAAGTGGTCCGCTGTCCTCACTTTTCAACCATTTGTAGAGTGGGTCTGCATCTTTTCCATTAACTTTGATTTTTGCAAAACGAGGGAATGTTGTTTGATAGTTAAGGGTGCAAAAAGTATTGATTTCGTCTGCTGTTCCAGGGGCTTGATTCATAAACTGATTGCATGGAAAATCTAAAATCTCAAATCCTTGGTCTTTGTAATTATCATAGAGACTTTGTAGTCCTTCATATTGAGGTGTTAGTCCGCAGCCTGTAGCAGTGTTAACGACTAGAAGAACTTTTCCTTCGTAATTTGCTAGAGAAACCTCTTTGTTATCTTGTGTTTTAACCGTAAAATCATATAAATTTGTCATGTTCGATCTCCTTTGTATAAGCTATTATTTTATCAACAGTATCATTCAAAAATTGGATGGTGTTACGAAGTGGTTGATCAGTTGAAATATCTGCTCCAATGATGAGTGCTGTATCAAGTGGTGTTTTGCTTCCACCAGATTTGAGAAATGAGAGCCATTCCTTTCTTCCATTTGGATTATCTTTCAGATTAAGATAGCCAGCTGTTGAGATGACAAGTCCAGCTGAATAGGTATAACTGTAAAGCCCCATGTAATAGTGACTTTGGCGCATCCAAGTTAGCGCATCATCATCATCAATTTCTATGGCGTCACCCCAGAATTTTGTCAAAATGTCTTTCGTGATAGTGTTCAACTTCTCGGCACCAAAAGTTTCTCCTTCTTCGATTAAATTGTATACTTCGCGTTGAAAAGCCGCTTCAAGGAGATGTGTAATAAAATTATGGAAGTAGGTGTCCGTAAGACGATGTGCAAGGGCGAAACGTTTTTGTCGTGGATTCTCAAATTGATTCTCCAGATAATCACTTAATAGCAACTCGTTGAAAGTTGATGGTGCCTCAACATAGTAAGTTGACATATGCGTATTGAAATAACTTTGATGACTATCGGAGTAGATAAACTGTCCAGAGTGTCCGATTTCATGAATCAAAGTATAAACATCACTCATTCGACCTGTCCAACTCATAAGAATATAAGGATGAACCTTGTAGGGATCTGCCGCATATCCTCCAGAATCTTTAAAGTCATTTGCTGCGAAATCAACCCAACGTTCAGTTTGGTAGGGTGCAATCTTATCACCATATTCCTGACCAAGAGGCATCACTGATTTCATTACTAAATCATAGGCTTGGTCAATCGTAACATTAGGATTGAGTTCACTATCTAAATCCAATTTCCAGTCTGCAAAAGTCATCTTCTCAAGATTAGTTACTTTGGCAACATGTTTGAGATATTTTTGTGCAACAGGAGCAAATTCTGTCATAATAAGATCAATTTGGCGATCAAACATCTTCTTGTCGACTTCTTGGTCTGCAAGAAGATAGTCAAAAACAGAATCATAACCACGCATATCTGCAATAAGTTTTTCAGACTTTACTTGAGCAAGGTAGCTGGCAGCAGCAGTATTTTGATGCTTTCGAAGACCCTTTGAAAAGGAACGGAAAGCTTTTTCACGGATGTCAGCATTTTCGTGGTTTTGATAGAAATTTTCATAAGTTACAAAGGAATTATTGTAAGTTTTACCATCCACTTCAAAATCGTTCATGGCAAAGTCACCAGCACGCATTTTTGTATAAATATCCTGTGGAGATTGAAGTATCTCTTGTAAATTTGTTATAGCTTTTTCAACTTCAGGATTGAGAAGATGTTTTTTGCGAATTTTTGCTTGGCGAATCACCGCTGAAAAATAAGGATTGTTTTCAAGTTCATCAAGAATAGCAGGACTTGCTAATGCTAAAGCTGTGTCAAAAAAGCTGAGTTCCACACTAGCTTTGGTAAAAAAGTCGCTGCCAAATTGAGCAATCTGTGCAAACTCTTCATTACTAAAATCAGTTGTTTGAGGCATAAAAGCATAATTGTCAATACGACTCATTTGGATATAAATAGACTCTATTTCCATAAGAGCAGTAGAAAATTCTACAATTGTATTTAAACAATTTTCATATTTATTCTTGAAGAATTTGATGTCTTCAAGTACTTCATCAATACTTGATAAAAATTTTTCTTTACTGTCAAAAAGTGCAGTTAAATCCCAGAGCTCTTTTTCTGGGAATTCTGAGCGTTTTTTTAGTTCCATTTGTTTCTCCCAACAGCTAAATTGTTTTCATCAGTATATCAAAAAAATAGCTCAAAGGAAAAAAGTTAGGTCATTTTATTTTAGTGTGAAATATCTGAATATTGATTAAATAATAGACAATATAACGGAATTTAGGTTACTTTTTTAAGGAAAAGTGGTATTATATACTAACACTGGAATATTTCAGAAGATTTAATATTTTTGTGTTAGAGGTATCAATTGACAGAAATCTATTGATAAAGTCCGAATCCAACAAAGGAGTAAATAGTGTGACAATCAAAAAACTGGAAAGCAGTAATCATCAATCGATTATTACTGAAGAAATCAGCATTTTAGAAGAATTACTCGAAGAAACGACACGTCAAATGATTGGAGACCAAGCGTTTGAGAAAATCCAAACTTTGGTTGATTTGTCAGTAAATGATGAGTATTTCAAGCTTGAAAAAATAATTGCACAGCTGACTAACGATGAAATGGTCGTTATGTCACGTTATTTTTCTATCCTCCCTCTTTTGATTAATATCTCAGAAGATGTTGACCTAGCTTATGAAATCAATTATCAAAATAACACAAATGTTGATTATCTTGGTAAAATTGCTGGAACAATTGATATGGTATCAAAAAAAGAGAACGCCAAGGAAATTCTTGAAAATGTTAATGTTGTTCCTGTATTAACAGCTCACCCAACACAAGTTCAACGTAAAACAGTTTTAGAACTAACTAATAAAATTCATGATTTATTACGCAAATATCGTGATGTTAAGTCTGGCGTTGTTAACCAAGAAAAATGGTATGCTGATTTGCGTCGTTATATCGAAATCATCATGCAAACAGATATCATTCGTGAGAAAAAACTTAAAGTAAAAAACGAAATCACCAATGTCATGGAGTACTATAATACGTCACTGATTCAAGCAATCACAAAATTGACAACAAAGTACAAGCAATTAGCTGCAGATAAAGGAATTGAGTTAGATAATCCAAGACCCATTACTATGGGGATGTGGATTGGTGGAGACCGTGATGGGAATCCATATGTTACTGCAGAGACACTCTATTTATCCGCGACTGTTCAGAGTGAAGTCATCATTAATTATTATATAGATAAATTATCTAAACTTTACCGAACTTTTTCGCTTTCAACAACACTAACAAAGATTACTCCTGAAGTTGAGCGTTTATCGTCTTTATCAAGCGATACTTCTATTTATCGAGAAAATGAACCATATCGTAGAGCATTCAATTACATTCAATCAAAACTGATTCAAACGCTAATTGACATTAAATCCATTAAACCTATTTCAGACTTCACGTTTGAAAGCAATGGAGGAATGTCTGATATTTCGACGAATTCAAACAATGCTAATGTTGTTGCAAAGTACGTTAAATCAAAAATTTCCGAAGTTGTTTCAGAATTACGCGAGGAAGAGTCTGCTCACTACAACACTGTTCAAGAGTTCAGAGATGACTTAATACTCATTAAAAAGTCACTTCTCAAAAATGGAGATGATGCGCTTATAACGGGTGATTTTAGCGAATTGTTACAAGCTGTTGATGTTTTTGGATTCTATCTTGCAAGCATTGATATGCGTCAAGACTCAAGCGTCCTTGAAGCATGTGTAGCAGAACTTTTAAAATCGGCAAATATTGTGGATGACTATAGCGGTCTTTCAGAAGAAGAAAAAGTTCAAATTCTTCTAAAAGAACTACTTGAAGATCCACGAACTCTGTCTTCAACAAATGCTGAAAAGTCAGAAGAACTTCAAAAAGAGCTAGCTATCTTTAAAACAGCGCGTGAATTAAAAGACAAACTTGGCGAAGAGGTAATTAAGCAACATATTATCTCGCATACTGAGAGTGTCTCTGATATGTTTGAACTGGCTATCATGCTTAAAGAAGTTGGATTAGTTGACACAGAAAAAGCTCGCATTCAAATCGTACCATTATTTGAAACCATTGAGGATTTAGAAAATTCTCGCGAAATTATGACTCAGTATCTTGAGTATGACATTGTTAAAAAATGGATATGCACAAATAATGGCTATCAAGAGATAATGCTTGGTTATTCAGATTCCAACAAAGATGGTGGTTACCTGTCTTCAGGTTGGACACTTTACAAAGCACAAAATGATTTGACCAAAATTGGTGAGGAACATGATGTTAAAATCACATTCTTCCATGGACGTGGCGGGACAGTTGGACGTGGTGGTGGACCATCATATGAAGCTATCACCTCACAGCCATTTGGTTCTATTAAAGACCGTATTCGTTTAACTGAGCAAGGTGAAATCATTGAGAATAAATATGGTAATAAGGATGTTGCTTATTACAATTTAGAAATGTTAATTTCAGCGACAGTTGACCGTATTGTGACTCGAATGGTTACTAGCCCAAATGAAATTGATACTTTTAGAGCAACTATGGATGGTATTGTAGATAATAGTAATATCATTTATCGTGACCTTGTTTTTGGAAATCCGCACTTTTATGACTATTTCTTTGAAGCAAGCCCAATCAAGGAAGTTTCAAGTCTGAATATAGGTTCGCGTCCTGCTGCACGGAAAACTATCACAGAAATAACTGGTCTTCGTGCTATTCCTTGGGTATTCTCATGGTCCCAAAATAGAATTATGTTCCCAGGTTGGTATGGTGTTGGTTCAGCATTTAAACAGTTTATTGATGAGGACCCAGATAATTTAGCCAAATTACAACATATGTACAAAAAATGGCCATTTTTCAACTCACTATTATCAAATGTAGACATGGTATTATCCAAATCTAATATGAACATTGCTTTTCAATACGCTCAATTAGCTGAAGATGAAGAAGTCCGTGATGTTTTCAATACGATATTAGATGAATGGCAATTAACAAAAAATGTTATTCTGGCGATTGAAGATTACGAAGACTTGCTTGAAGAAAGCCCATCACTTCGTAAGAGTTTGGAATATCGCTTGCCATACTTTAACGTTTTAAATTACATTCAAATTGAATTGATCAAACGATTAAGACATAATGAGTTGGATGAAGGGTATGAAAAACTTATTCATACAACTATTAATGGTATTGCCTCAGGCTTACGTAATTCTGGTTGATACTTACTCTATTTAGAAAGAATCTAATATTTACTATCCAACACTCCAAAAGATAAAATATTTTACCTTTTGGAGTGTTTTTTATGGTTTTAAGTTTCAAAAATAGACTAAGAGAAAAGGACATTATTTTATATAAAATAATGCCTTCAATTCAGAATGAAAGCATAAATAATAAGAATCAGTAGTTTAGTGTTCTAGGATTTTGCTTTTTTTTGTCTTTAAAAGATGATATAATGGCAAGTGATAAACTCAAATATTAGGAAATTCTATGAAAATTGATAAAAAACACCTTTTAAATTACTCTATACTTTTACCCTATTTACTTTTATCTGTTATTGGTCTAATAGTGGTCTATTCAACAACTAGTGCTACGCTTATCCAGTACGGCTTAAATCCATTTGTATCAGTATTAAATCAAGGACTTTTTTGGTTGGTTAGTCTAGTGGCTATTATTTTTATATACAAATTGAAACTCAACTTTCTAAAAGATTCAAAACTTTTGACACTTACTGTTCTTGTTGAGATTATTCTCCTCTTAATTGCACGCTTTTTTACACAAACAGTAAATGGTGCACATGGCTGGATTGTTATTGGTCCAATTAGTTTTCAGCCAGCCGAGTATTTAAAAATAATTATTGTGTGGTTCCTAGCCTATACTTTTTCAAGACGTCAAGACATGATCCAAACATATGACTATCAAGCACTTACAAAGCGGAAATGGTATCCAAGAAATTTTGGAGATTTGAAGGATTGGAGAGTGTACTCACTAATAATGATTCTTCTTGTTGCTGCTCAACCTGATTTGGGAAATGCAGCTATCATTGTATTGACAGCTATTATTATGTATACAGTCAGTGGAATTGGTTATCGTTGGTTTTCAGCAATTTTAGCTACAATTACTAGTCTCTCTGCTATCTTTCTTGGTTTAATTGCTGTAGTTGGTGTGAAGACAATGGAGAAAATTCCTGTTTTCGGTTATGTTGCAAAACGATTTAGTGCATTTTTTAATCCTTTTGATGATGTCACAGATTCTGGTCACCAGTTAGCAAATTCTTATTATGCTATGAGTAATGGTGGTTGGTTTGGTCGAGGACTAGGAAACTCTATTGAAAAAGGAGGCTACTTGCCAGAGGCGACAACAGACTTCGTGTTTTCAATAGTTATGGAAGAACTTGGTTTAATTGGTGCTGGATTCATATTAGCCCTCACATTCTTTTTGATTCTACGGATTATGCATGTTGGAATTAAGGCAAAAAACCCCTTTAACTCAATGATGGCTTTAGGAGTTGGCGGTATGATTATGATCCAAGTTTTTGTCAATATTGGTGGAATTTCTGGTTTAATTCCATCAACAGGAGTAACTTTCCCCTTCCTTTCACAAGGAGGAAATAGCTTGTTAGTCTTATCAGTTGCCATTGGTTTTGTTTTGAATATTGATGCCAATGAAAAACGTGAAGAAATTATTCGAGAGGCACGAGAGGAGCTTCAAACAAATACGACTACTGAGTTATACGACGACAAAATCATTGATATTGATAAATTTTATTAAAAACTCCTCAAAAAAAGGAGTTTTTTTGTGACCAAAAATAATTTCGTTCGTTATATTAATGAAGAGGGAGGTGGAAGAAATCAAGCTTGATGATTATGAAGAAGAGTTAGTAGGGATTGCGAAAGAAATTCAATTCTATTTGCAAAAATCTGGTGCACCTTATGAAAATGCAAAAGATATCAGTCAAGATATTTTCGTAGCAATGCTAGAAAGTGAGAACGTCTTGCCATATGAAAAAATGCGCGCTTGGATGTATCGTGTCGCAGTTCGTAAATACATTGATACCTACAGACGAGATAAAAAGTACTTAGATATATTGCAAAGAGACTTTTTTAAAAAAGAAAATATTATCGTGTTTGAACAAGTAGATTATGAGCCGTTATACAATGTAATACAGAGATTAACACCAAAATATCGTATGGTACTTGATCTTTATTATTTTCAAGAGTTATCTGTAAAGGAGATATCACAGGTATTGCATGCCTCACAAAGTAAAATTAAGACAAATCTTATGAGAGGGCGACGGCTTGTTCGTGGAATTTTAGAGAAAGAAGGATATAATTATGAAGACTTTAAATGATTTTGAGAAAATTGCAAAAAAAAGTAAAAGAAACAAATTGATAAAAACAGTTATTATTAGCACTGCTGTGTCTTTATTAAGTCTAGGATTAATATATAAAGGATTAGCAGAAGTGACCAGTAAAAACAGTGAAAAATTGATGGATCATCAAGTCGTAATGGAGGCAATCGCCTACCCAAATATTGACTATAGTTCAGCCTATTACATTCCTTCGTCTTTGTTTTCTGGGACCTTTCATTCAGATGGTTATAAGGATATTGATGGGATTAATGTAAATTATGAGAATGCTGATGCAGCATACTCATTAGCACTAATTAATAACTATGGAAACTCAGGTTTACAAATCAGTAAGGATGGCAAGTCAGCATATACGCGGACAGATCTTTTCAAAACACCAATGTTTTATAATATTAATCACAAGTACACGGATGATGATATTACGACAGTGACACAGGATATCCCATTGCTTTCTCAGATGGCTGGTCAAGCTGTGGAAGTTGCTGTGACTTTTGATAAAGCCTATACTTATGATGAAATTTCTAAACTTATTCCTAATAATTTGAAAATAAATTGGTATTGGATAGGTAGTAGCAGTAACTATGATACCGCTACATTATATACTGATGCTCAGCTAGGCTTTACAGTTGAAGAAGGGTCAGACTTGAGCGCAGATGAAATAGATAAGATTCATAAAGATGTTGCTGCAGCACTAGCAAAAGATCCACAAGCAGACACTTCAAAATATTATCCAGTTATCAATAAGGCGGATGAAAAAACAGCCTTTGCAAATAGTTATACCTACTTCCAAAAATATGCCAACCAAGCTTTAAAAGAGAACTGGGTTTCAGAGACGTTTTCTAGTGGAAGTAATGACGAAATGAATCTTACTGAAGAGTTGGAAAGCTACCTTAAGAATAATGCAAGCGGAGAAACCGCTAAATTTTCTGGACTAATACTAACGGGCCGTGCAGAAAATTTTGCCCAACTTGATGATGCAGATTGGATATTTGCATCTAATATCGGACAAACAGTTACCATCCAACCATACCATACTTTAGATAAATAAAGAATTCTCCAAAAAGATAGTAAAGTACTTGCATTTTTAGCATAATTTGTTAAAATAGTAAGGTAAAGTTAGACTGTATTGCCTACCGTCTATCTATAAAATATATTTTATTGGAGGCTTTTCCCAAAATGGCAAAAGAAAAATACGATCGTAGTAAACCACACGTTAACATTGGTACAATTGGACACGTTGACCATGGTAAAACTACTTTGACAGCTGCAATCACTACAGTTCTTGCTCGTCGTC
>CAZPYI010000075.1:0-11096 GCA_964590305.1 uncultured Streptococcus sp. | reverse complement strand
ATTTTATAGTAACTTTATCTTTACATTGTTGAATAAGTTCACTCAATTGTAAAATAAACTTTAGACTTTTTAAGATTTAATGATTAAACAGTCTTTATTTATCGAAGTTATCAGATTTTAGAACGTTCATTCTATAATGATTAAAAAATTTATCACATTGACAAGGTAGGGAAAATAGCGTCACTAAGTACAAACTCATTATCGCCATTTACTATTCCGACTGTTTTATCACTTTCGTAGAGCGCCACTAGATAACTAGCAACTTCTTGAGGTGAATGTAACTGTAAATTTTTACTGTTAGTAGTGGCTTTATCAGTGAAAGCCTTAATAAAATCAGTAGTTGTTAATGCTGGCGCCAACACTTTAGCTTTTAACGAAGAATCTTTTAACTCAATTGCCAAACCTTCTGTTAAGGCGCTAACAAAAAATTTTGAAGCAGAGTAAGCAACATCTCCAAGAGCAATAACATACCCGAGAGCTGAAGAAACATTTATTAACTGTGCCCCTTGGACGTTAGCATAATCTTTGGCATATAATGTTGACAAAATAGCAGTTGCCTTGACATTAACATCAACTAAACGTTCAAGAGACTGGAGATTAGCAGTAGATAAATGTCCAACTCCCCCAACTCCAGCGTTGTTAATCCATGTTTCAATATTGTAATTGTGTAGAGAATTATAAAGATTATAAACTTGTTTTTGATCAGATAAGTCACTTTTCTTAACGATAATATCTAGTTCAGAATGTCTATCGAGTATTTTATCTTTTAAAGAAAGTAATTTATCTTCTCTCCGAGCAACTAAAATGAGATCCTTTCCTTTTTCGGCAAAAGCCAGTGCTGTTTCATACCCGATTCCTGAACTTGCTCCAGTAACAACTGTATATTTTTTTGTCATCTGTTTTTCTCTTTCTTTTTAAAGTATTGATAATGTCACATCAATAATGGTATTTAATTTTTGAATATCATCTGTTGTCTTCGCTAAGACTCTGAGGCCTACCCAAGCGTTATTTAGATAGCTTGCCAAATCTTCCAGATTTCTGCCCCTTAGACTATCTTCACTCACTTGTGCATCTACAAGTAACTGATAAATGAATTGCTCACTCTTTGAAAAAGAGTCCTTGATTTTTTTAGAAACTTCTTCATCCTGTAGAGCTAATTCAGTTGCAGAATTTACTATAAGACATCCTCTTGGAAATTTTTCAGAATTTGTTAGAACAATTGAAAATAATGTCCTTAGTTTTTCTTGGATAGGCATTTCTTTCTTGATACGACTTGAAATATCACGCTCTAAATCATGTTCATATCGCTCCAAAGTCATCATAAAAAGAGTGTGCTTATCACCAAAAGTATCATAAATACTACGACGATGAATTCCCATTTGATTAACCAAATCCTGCATAGACGTCTTTTCATAGCCCTGCTCCCAAAAAGTCAACATCGCCTTATTTAGCACTTCTGATTCTACAAATTCCTTTGTTCTTGCCAAAAATAGATCCTCCTTTGTTAATAATAGAACGTTCGTTCTTATATTAACAAAGTTCTTTTAATTTGTAAACTGTAAAGTCTATTCTTACTAACTGTTACTAGTGCTAAGGCAAAAAAGAGAGTCAAAAGACTAGATTGCTCAATCTAATTTTCTGGCTCTACTTTATTCAATATTTGATGCTTTAACAAAAAAATCAGCTTTTTTTACCTAAGCGATTTTTTTATGGTCGGATAATCAATTTTGCTCAATAACCATTGGTTTTATACTTAAATTTTTCAATTTGTTTTGATGTCTCTATCAGTTTTCTGTAAACGTGAGATTTTTTTAAAAGCTCCTTGTGCGTTCCGATTCCATCGACTTTACCACTTTCGAAGACAACAATCTTGTCTGCAGTTTCAATAGATTTTAGACGGTGAGAAATGATTACTACAGTTTTATCTTTTAGGAGATAACTCAAGCTTTCTTGGATGAGTTTTTCATTTTCAATATCTAGAGAGGATGTGATTTCATCTAAAATAATGATTGGAGCCTGTTTCAAAATAGCACGTGCAATCGAAATACGTTGACGTTCACCACCAGATAATTTTGCGCCGTTTTCTCCAACCAGAGTATCATACCCATCTGGCAACCCATCGATGAACTCAGAACAATTTGCAAAAGCAGCCGCTTTTTTCACCTCTTCATCTGAAGCGCTTGGTCTACCAAGACGAATATTTTCCATAATCGAATTATTAAATAATGTGACATCTTGAAAGACAATGGAAATGTAATCAAATAAACTGCTGGTACTAATATCACGAATATCTTGACCATCAATTAGAATTTTTCCTTCTTGATAATCATAAAGTCTTGAAATAAGACGCAGTAAGGTCGTTTTTCCACATCCAGAAGGCCCCACTAAAGCTGTCACTTGATTTTGCTTCGCTGTAAAAGAGACATTTTGAATGATTGCCTGATCTTCCTTATATGAAAAACCTACATTCTCTAATTCAATATCAAATGTTTTCAATATTGCTTTCTCACCCGTTTGCTTTGGTGTTTGCCGCAACTTCTTTATACGATCAATTGCAGAATCAATATATAATATCTCTGAAATATTGAAATACAAATCTTCAGCAGCATCTGTGATTTTAATGGCAGCTAGAAGATAACCAATAAGATAAAGTAGTGATACTTGATTGTTTACGTATAAAAGAGAACCTACAAAAACAATAATGCCCAAAGTTAATCGAACTAACATGGTTGAAATGAGCATTGGAACACCTTGCGCAATTTCAGAATTTAGATGTATTTTTTCGCTTTTTTCCATTTGTTTATAGAGATCATCGGCAACACTTTCAGATAAATTATAGGCTTTTATTTCCTCTTGTAATTCAATAGCTTCCTGAAAACTTTCAGAGTTATCACGTAGTTGCTGCCAGTATTTTTTAGTTGAATCACGCTGAATTTTTTTCGAAAATATAATTAATAAACTACTAATCACTAAAAAATGGTTTTCAGTTTTGTAATATCATCTTCATTTAAAAATTTATCGGAAACTCCTTCACCCTCTTCTACTCCATAAATATCACCGAGTAGAGAAGCATCCTTAGAAACAACATTAATGTTAGCCCCATAGGTTTTTAGCTCTTTATTTATCTCATCTCCAACATCTAACATGATACTCAACATTGCAACCGACAAAGAAGTTCCTAACATAATGGTTAGTACAATTAACCCCATCTTCTTTTTTTGCCTTAATAGTGAGTTGCGAATCATTCTCCAAAACATTTTATCGCTCCCCTCAGCCTATTCAAATCGTTTTTGTTCGGCATCCAAATCCACCGTTTCAATAACTATCTGATTATCCTTTATCTGGTAATTTAAAGGCACTGGATTACAGCCACCTTTGAATCCAATCGTCGATCTGTTCATAACAACGTCACACAATTTACAAACTATCTCATCATTTCTCTCATAATATCCGGTTGCACCACAAATATCACACGCATCTAAACCAACACCAAAACTGGTCTCACTTTTCTGAACAATGATAAATCGCATCGTGACATTTTCAGATGTCGTGTATTCAAAACGGTGAAGGTGATTATCTTTGACCTGTGCCACAGGAATAAAAATCTGATCTCCAATGATGGTTTTTTCCTCTGCAGGCGACAATTCCACTTCTTTACTAAGATGTCCTTCGACAAAGTACAATATAGAAAAGATACCAAAAATACTAACTATAACGACAAAACTATAGCGTCTCATATTTCTAAGAAGGGCTTTTTTTCGTCTCATTTCTGCTGGATTTTTCCCGGCAACAGAAGTCTTTAGTGACCTAATCAAACAAGATATGACGAGAAACAATAAAAGACATAAAAAGAAAATTTGGAAATATTTTGAATTATTGGCCATAAAAACAATATATTTGAACAGCCATGAAAATGATGGAATTAAACGACGAGCCAAGAGTGGTTGGATAATGGCAGGAAATTGCAAGGGCAATTGTAATATGATAAAAATGGTAAGCCACTTAATCGCTGATTTTTCCGAAATATAAGCATGCAATTTATTAATGCAATAGAAACATGTGCTAATAATAGCAAGAGCAAGAACACATCCAATGACTTTAAAAAGCGTATCAGTAGTGAAAAACGCTTCACCTTGAACATGTATTTGTAAGAAAACTAGGAAGACATCTGTAAGATATAATAGGATGGCAACACTACTTAGCCATCCTATCGCTATAACAAAGAAAGAATTCCAAAATTGTGATACTTTTTGAGAACGCATTTTGAACAAACCCAACAACAAACACAATTCAGCAAAAATCGCTAAAGTATTTATAACAATTGTCAGATATTCCTTATTCAACCAAACGGTTAAAGCTTTAATAAGAAATAAGATAATTGAAATGATGATACCAACAAGGTACCCTATTTTTACTGATGATTTTATTTTAGGGAAAGATAACTTCAAATAATAGATTCCCAAGCTTAAAAAACTAAGATAGATACCCAAAGGTAGAGTTGCCCAAGCTGTGCGTAATAAAAACTTAAACATGAACACCCTCATCTTTCATAATGTTATAACTGACTTACCATTCACGTGGAACGTAATCAAAATCCCATTCAGCAACAAGAGGTTCTGTCCAGAATCTTCCAGAAACACCAGTTGCTTTGTCTACATGGAGCAAGTAGCCTTGTTCTTCAGGGCTAGAGATAATGAAGCGAACTTTATAGGTACCTGCTTCACCAAATTTAACATTTGTTCCATAGTGAGGTCCATCTGAGGCACTCATAGGCATGAAATTACCGCTACTGATATTTCCTTCAGAATCTTCAATTTCGTATTTGATTGTTAAATAAGGAACAAAATCTCCAACACCGTATCCTAAATCATTATCAAGTGCAGAAATATCTGCTTCAATATGCATGTCTGCTTCATCCTTTGATAATGAATTTCCAGCAGGCTCCATATCTACAGGTTGAAAGTATACCGCAGCAACATTTAGAGGTGCTAACTCGATATCATCTCCAATTGGAAATTCTTCGAAACCAGCTGTTTCAGCCGGTGTATCTACAGCAGTACTTGAAGAAGATCCTGATGTGCTGCTATTATTGCTACTACAAGCAGTCAAAAATAGACTTGCTGTTAAGAGTGAAACTGCTAAAACTGTTACTTTTTTCATTTTTTTCTCCTCAAAAATAATGTCTTATGATATTTTTTTATTCTTTAATTTACGAACTTGAATGACAACTGTCAGTATTGTAATCACTAATAAAATTAATTGTGGAACAAAGGTTTCTACTGTAGGATAGATACCAAACAGTGAAACTGCTGAAAATCCTGAAATTGGTGTCACATCAATGATATTTCCTTCTTGAAGTTCTTTGATTCCATTGCCCAAAAATGATATAGCCATTACGAATAACAACCCACTTGTCGCTGTGAAAAATGGCTTCATTGGAATTTTTATACTTAAATAACGAATCGTTAAAAACATAAGTACCAAACCAACACAACCCACAGCTAACCCTATCCAAATCCATTTTGGGTATTGATTACTATCTGCCAGTAACGCTTGATAGAAAATAATTGTTTCTGCCCCTTCACGAAATACTGCTAAAAATGCAGCAAATGATAAAGAAAATAGGCTACCACGTTTTAAGGAAGTATCAACTTTTCCTTCAATGTAATGTGACCAAGCATCTGCTTCTGATTTACTAATCATCCAATTGCTGACATAGAATAGCACTACGACCGCAATTAACATCGTCACACCTTCAACAATTTCTTGATTGGCACCACTTAGAGCTGACAGACGATTTAATATGTAGGCCATTACTACACTGAGAAGTAATGCTAAAACCGAACCTAAATACACTGCTTTAAGTTTGTCACGATACCCCATTTTAACGAGATAGGCGATGATGACCCCTACGATTAGAATAGCCTCAAATCCCTCACGAAGGATAATCGTTAGAGAAGCCAAAAATGACGTCATTGGTTTTTTCTCTACACCGTCAAGTTGATTAGCATCTTCTCTTAAATATTGAATTAGGACATCTAAGTCCTCACGAACTTCAGCTTTATCTTTCTTGGCTGTCATGGCTTTCTTTATTGTGCTGAATTGATATTCAACAACCGATGCACGGTTACCTGATATATAAGACATAACTGTCTTTTCAAAACCTAACTTCTCATAATAACCATAATAGGCCTCATCAACTTCAATTTTTGATTGATCTGAGTCACCTTTTGTATAGGTTTCATAGGATTTATTCAAAATAGTTTCCATATCGTCTACGACGTGATTCCAAGTTTCATGACTGGCAGTCACTGTAGTAGAAAAAAGTAGAAAACTAGAAAATAATACACATATATATCCAACAATTTTTTTCAAAACATCCTCCTTAAATGCGTCCTCTCTGTCATTTACCAATCTATTATTTATTGAATATAGATTGATTTTCAGAATAAAAATAGCACGATTAAACTAATTTGTAGCAATTAGCTTGCATGAAAATTTAATCCAATAGACATAGAGCACTTCCTTTTCAAAGTTCTCCTTTCACTATTTGCGATACATTATTGTAAAAATCATCAAAATTCATTATAATAATGTTATAGGCACATTTTATCATGTATTAAAATCGACTACAATGCATAATAATAGAAGTGACGAATTGTATTATTTGTCTAATCGTATTATTTTTGGAGGATTTATGTTCTGTACTTTTCATCCTGATATGACCAATCAAGATTTTACCCCTATTGATCATTGCACTCGCTTCGGCTCTCATGGGCAAACTTACCATTTGTTAAATGACAATCGAGACGGCTTCTATTGGTTTTATGAAACAGATTATTTTTGCTTCAGTATCCATGATTTTCATATCAAAAAAGATACTGTCATCTCTTGTCACCTTTCTGATCTTGCTGATTTCACTGCTTTTTCTTTTTACGTCAAGTTTGCTAACGCAGAAACTTTGACGCCTTATAGCTCCCTATCAAATAATACTAGTTTGGTTATTTTTAATCAGAAGCAAGAGGTCCGAAATCTCCTTCATAAGAATTCCAATTTTTATACCATTGGGGTATATTTTAAAGAGAAAATGATTGAAGAATATCTTTTAAATCAATGCCATCTTGATAAAGAAGAAATTATTCACATTTTCCAAGAATCACATAAACTGATTAGTGACAAACTTGAAAAGTTAGCTGACGATATTTTAAATTATAAATTGACTTCTGTCGGAAGCCAGCTCTTTTATGAAGTCAAAGCAAAAGAATGGCTTAGTGTCATTATCAATGAATACTTCAACCAAGAACAGAGCAATACTTTAAATGAAGCTGATAACATAGCCTTAAGCAATGTCAAACATTATATTAATGATCACTACGCCTCAGATATTCCTCAAGATTTACTAGCAAAAATTGCTATGATGAGTAAAACAAAACTCAAAAACACCTTTAAAGTGAAATACAATATGACGTTAACGGAATACACCCAACGCCGTCGCATGACAAAAGCCGAGCAATTACTACTTACCACACACCTTGAAATTAAAGAGGTCGCTATGGCTGTTGGTTACAATTCTCATAGCCGTTTTTCAAACTTATTCAAAAAATACATGAACTTGTACCCGCACGATGTCAGAAAACAAAGTGCACCAATTATCAGCAAGACCTGCGATAATTGTTTAAGCCAATCTTGTCATTTCAAAAAGCCAAGTAATATCCTGATTAATCATCCTAGTATCGAAGTTAAAAGTAAGCATAAAAAAACAAGTTCAAAAATTTCTTGAGCTTGTTTTTCTTTTATTTGCGTTTTTTCTTTGCTTTCCTTATTTTATTGGCTTGGCGTTTCATGGCTTGTTTCATGGCAAATTGTCCAACTTTACCTTTTATTCCGCCACCCATCATTTGACTCATATCCATGTTGCCACCTAAAGCTGACATATCGGGCATACCATCACCACCCATCATACCTTCAAGGGCAGACATGTCGCCACCCTTCATATTTTTAGGCATATTGTTTGGATTAACACCCATCTGCTTCATCATCTTATCCATGTCACCAGACATGACTCCTTGCATCATCTTCTTAGATTGGTTAAAGTCTTTGATGAATTTATTTACTTCAACAAAACTATTTCCTGAACCTGCTGCAATACGACGACGACGACTTGGGTTTAGCAGTTCTGGATTTTCACGTTCTGCTGGTGTCATTGACGATACGATGGCACGTTTTCGTGCGACTTGTATTTCATCAACTTTGAAATTTTTGAGCGCTGGATTATTGGCAGCACCAGGAAGCATTTTCAGAAGATCTTCCATTGGTCCCATATTTTGTACTTGATCAAGCTGATCAACAAAATCATTGAAATCAAAGGTGTTTTCGCGCATCTTATCAGCTAGTTCAAGTGATTTTTTCTCATCATACTCTTGGCTAGCTTTTTCAATTAAAGTGAGCAGATCACCCATTCCCAAAATACGACTTGCCATACGATCGGGGTGGAATGTTTCAATATCAGTGATTTTTTCACCGGTACCGGTAAATTTTATCGGTCTACCAGTTATTTCACGTACTGAAAGCGCTGCCCCACCACGGGTATCACCATCAATTTTTGTTAAAACAACACCGGTAACGCTTAATTGTTTGTTAAATTCATCCGCAACATTTGCCGCTTCTTGCCCAATCATACTATCAATAACAAGCAAGATTTCATTTGGCTGTGCAAGCGCCTTGACATCACGAAGCTCACCCATGAGCTTTTCATCAATCTGCAGACGACCCGCCGTATCAATCAAGACATAATCATTACGATTTTCGCGTGCTTGTGCAAGACCCTGAGAAACAATCTCAACAGCAGAATGATCAGTCCCTATATCAAAAACTGGGACATTGATTTGACTTCCTAGGGTCTTCAACTGGTCAATAGCTGCGGGACGATAGATGTCTGCTGCAATCATCAAAGGACGTGCATTTTCTTCTTTGATGAGTTTATTAGCCAATTTCCCTGCAAAGGTTGTTTTACCAGCCCCTTGCAGACCGACCATCATGATGATTGTTGGAATTTTAGGCGATTTCTCAATCTCTGCCGTTTCCGAACCCAAAATCTCTGTTAATTCTTCATTAATAATTTTTACGATTTGTTGCGTTGGATCAAGGGTATCAATGATTTCATGTCCAACAGCACGTTGGCGCACACGCTTGATAAAAGCCTTTACAACTGGGAGGGCAACATCGGCCTCAAGAAGGGCTAGTCGTATCTCTTTTGTGACTTCTTGAACATCTTTGTCCGATAACTTTTTCTTACCACGAATATTTTTGAAAACGCCCTGTAAGCGCTCTGTTAAACTTTCAAAAGCCATATTTATTTCTCCTAAATATATAAACTATCATTTCTTATGAACTAAAACAGGTAGAAGATTAATCTCTATTGTCAATACTTGTTAAAATTGATATTTTTTCCTGTAAAAAAACATCTTCTGGATATTTTTCCACAATGTCATCAAATATTTGACCTCTAACGATATAATCTGAATACATGTGTAATTTCATTTCATAAGTTTCAAGAAGTTTTTCTGTTCGTTTGATATTATCGTAGACCGCCTGACGACTGACTCCAAAATCTTCAGCAATTTCAGCCAAACTATAATCATCCGCATAGTAGAGTTCAATATAGTTCATCTGCTTGTCTGTTAATAGAGCTGCATAAAACTCAAAAAGTGCATTCATACGATTGGTTTTTTCAATTTCCATAAACTTTATTTTATCATATAGTAAGCATTTTTAACAGTGGCAACTTAGTTGTTCTGGTAAAATACAAGTATAACTGTTGAGCTATTTTCATCCCCCTTAACATAAAAAGTCTCCGATATATTGACTGTGCTCAAAAAATAAGTCGAATTTTCTATTTTACTTTTTTTACAATCAATTTTCTTGCTTGGTTTTCTCTGCTATTTTAGCTATAATATTCACAGATTTCTTGAAAGGAGAGTCTTATGATGCAATACTTTGACATGCCTTTTGGTGATGAAACTCGCAAATTGCATATTTATTTACCAGATAGCTATTATGACACCGATGAAAGCTATCCTGTTATGTATTTCTTTGATGGCCAAAATCTCTTCTTTGACCAAACAGCAACTTACGGAAAAACTTGGGGATTAAACGATTTTATGCAATCTTGGAAGAAACCTATGATAATTGTTGGATTAGAATGCGGTCACAAAGAAGGGCAACGATTGTCTGAGTACAGTCCTTATGATATCAACTCCGACTTTTTTGGAGGACACATTGATGGACTGGGCGACATGACAATGCAGTGGATTATCAATGAAGTTAAGCCACTAATTAATAACACCTATCGCACTTACCCATTTCGTGAAGCGACTGGAATTGCCGGTTCCTCTATGGGTGGCCTCATGTCACTCTATGCTATCAGCAAATACAACTATATTTTTTCAAAAGCAGCCTGCCTCTCTTCTGCTATTTTGTCCGAATTGGATTATGATATAAGCAGTTCTTCACTTGATAGCAACACACGAATTTACATATCTTGGGGAACTCATGAAGGAAGAGGGCAAGGCGATGATTTGCCAGAAAATCAATGGGAAACATCTGCTGCTCAGTCAAATAAGCGAGTAGAATCTTACTTCCAAGAAAGAGGAGCAAGTACTTATCTCTTTTGTCAAACTTACGGACGACATACCGAAGCTGACTGGGAAAAACAAGTTCCTTTATTTATGGATTTCCTTTGGATGCAATAAAGAAAAAGCTGACATGTAGTCAGCCTTTTTTAGTTATTTTCTAAGTAAAATTCGAAGCGATCGCCAACATACTGACTATGCACATATTCAAATGGTGTGCCATCAGCAAAGTAAGACACCTGTGTCAGTGCCAAAACGGCAAATCCTTTTGTTATCGATAAGAAATTTGCCACACGCTCACTAGCATTTTTGGCATAGATGGTTTGTTGGCTCTTCCCAATTTCAAATCCATTTTCTGTTAATGTTTGGAAAAAATGTTCAGTGATATCTTCTCGGTCAAATTGTCGAATCAATTTCTCTGGAATAGAAGCCACTTCAAAGACTAGAGGGACATCATCGGCATAG
>CAZPYI010000074.1:0-11147 GCA_964590305.1 uncultured Streptococcus sp. | reverse complement strand
TCTGGATTCTTGAATAATAAGAAAAGGCGTTGTAAACCATACTTTCCTGAATTGATACTCTCAGCAGCTTTAGCAACAGGCAACACTGACAATCTCATCGTTGAGGGAGCAGCAATACGGAGAGAAGATTTTTGAAGGGGATCATCCGCTGCGCTATCATTAGCCACAATAATCCGCTGCGTGTTCAAACTTGTTGTCCAAATTCCCGCAACTTGACCGTGAATCAACCGTTCATCAATGCGGACATTCACGAGTCTTGCTTTCCCTTGATATTCTTTAAATGCTTCAACATCCACTTGTGACTGTTCATCAATGCAAGTTTCTTTCAAAGCAGCCTTGACATTAACTATCGCCTGTCTCCCTAACCCAACTAACTCATCCGCTGTTGATGTTTCATTTACTATTGCTTCTAACACCAGTGGCAAAGTCATCCCCGCAATGACTGAAACGTCTTCAGCTTCACTGTAATGTTTCAATACAACATTACAAGGTGTTCCACCTAGAATATCAGCAATGATTAAAGTGTCCCCTTCAAGAGACTCTATTTTCCTGCATAATGCTTTTTCAAATTGAACATTGTCCCCATCTTCTGGCATATCAACAACATGGAGATGTTCTTGTAGTCCAATAATCATTTCAAGACTAGCTTGTACCCCTTTAGCCATTGAGCCATGGCTAACTAACACTATGTTTCTCATTTGACTCCTTTTTATGCAAGCGCTTTTATTTAACATGTTATCTTCTTGCATTTACAGTATATAACATGTTAACCCCTTTGTCAACCTAATATGCTAACGTTTACATTTTTCTTTATAAATAAACAGCTGATTGCATAATCTTTTTTTTTAGTAATATCTGTTATAAATTTGAAATTAACATGTTATCATGTTAGAATAGATTTCAAGACTGGAGGAACAACTATTGCTTCCAAAATATGAACAAATAAAACAAGACCTACTTACTGAAATTAAAAATCGCATCTTCACTCCCGGAGATAAATTCTATTCAGAAGCCGATGTTAAACGGAAATATTCTGTCAGTTCTATTACTGCTGTCAAAGCTCTAAATGAGCTCACTACTGCAGGATACCTCTATCGCATTCAAGGAAAAGGGACCTATGTTTCAAAATCTAAAATATCTCAAAATGTAAAATTTTCTGATATTGAGCTTCATTCCCATGACCATGAAACAGTCAAAGTTCTTTCTATCCAAGAAGGAAATGATCCAGAAGTCCTTAGAGAGCTTAGTCTCTCCCCCGATGAAAGTTATTATCAGATTAAGCGCGTCCGTTTTTTTGATGAAGTTCCATTTTTAGTTCATGTGACTCATCTTCCCAAAAAGCTTGTAAAAGGACCTTTAGACAAGGACCTTTCGTCCTATTCTAGCGTTTACAAAAAGATCCATGAAGATTTTGGTATTGACCTCTTCTCCATGTCCTCTGTTGAAACCAACGAAATTATGTTCCCAGAAGATGCTGAACTCTCACGTCTCCTCAACCTGAGTTTCCGTGAACCCGCAGTCAAACAAGTCAAACATACCTATCTTCCAGATAAAAGTGTAGCTGAATACATTGTCAGCTACAAGCATTGGAAGTACTTCAAAACAAAAATAGAAGTGGATGCCAGATAGCGTCCACTTCTATTTTTTTATCTTCAATCCTGAATTGGTTTTTCTGAAAACTTAAGTGTAGAAATTTCAACACCTTCAGTTTCAAACACAATCACTTCATTCTTTCCTTTTTTTAGAAAATCTTTAGGACAATAAAGGCTATATACAGGCCCTTCGTTCCAGTACCTTCCTAAGTTTACACCATTAATGATTACAACTCCTTTTCCATAAGCAGAGCAGTCAATAAAAGTACTCTCTATTTCAGACAATTCAAACTCAAACCGATAAAAAGAAGGTTGCTTAGGATTTTTTCCCTTAGAAAAGTCAATCTTCTCTAGCTGTGCCGCTGAGAAATCCAGTGGATAGTGTAAGTAGCCTTCATGAAAATGAATATCATGCATCACTCCTCCACGAATTCCTTTACTCTGACTCGGATGATTGAATTTAAATCCATAATTTACTCGTCCAAGATTTTCCACAAGTAAATCCACATCAATTGATTCAGCATCACCATCAGCGATCATCACTTCTTCACCAATCTCTGATTGGTACTGTGTTACCTGAAGCTTCCCATTAAAATAAATATGTACACGATCGCTCGCTTCTACTACTTTAAACTTCTGCTCATCCTCATAATTCTTCAGTGTAGTAGAGTACAGCATATACCCGTAGCCTGTCCCTGCCTCTTCCATTGTTAAAGGATAGGTAGACCTCAGGGGTACAAGCAATTGATCTTTAGTCTCAAATAAAGAAACACTCTCTTTTATTGGGAACTCTCCTAACTCCTCTAACTTTTTCTTTCTTGGCTCTGCCTGCCACACCTCTGGACAAACTTCTTTAATGACCTTTTGCACCGCAAAATATTTTTTTGTTGGCTCTCCAGCCTCTGTCAAAAGTGCATCATAATCATAACTTGTAATCTGTGGTAAATCACCCGTATCACGTGCAGAGCAGCCGTTATAAAAGCCAAAGTTTGTTCCGCCATGGAACATATAAAGATTCAGCGAACCTAACTTAAGCATTTCCTTCACCTCATCTGCTAAATCTTGAGGATCCCGTTTAATAACTGGCTCTGCCCAACGGTTAAACCAACCGTCCCAATATTCCATACACATAATGGGCCATTTTTTCTCGTGTAGTGCCATGAATGTCATAAGTGCTGAGGCATTTTCTTTTGAACGACTTCCAAAATTTCCTGTAACAAATACATCATCTTCAATGAGGCTTCCAGCATCTAATGCCGCTGGCCAAGCCCCGTCCGATGTAAATAAAGGAACTTCTACTCCATTTTTTTCCATAATATATTTTGTCTGACGAAGGTACTCTTTGTCCATCCCATAAGAACCGTACTCATTTTCTACCTGCATCATCAGAACAGGACCACCTTGAGTAATCTGAAGCGGTAAGAGTTGAGGAAGGAGTATACTAAAATATGCTTCCACTTTCTCCATAAATATTGAATCAGTCGAGCGAAGGCGCAATTGTGGATTTTTCATCAACCACGCAGGCAATCCGCCAAACTCCCATTCTGCACAGATAAATGCAGAAGGCCGTAAAATAACAAACAGCCCTAGACTTTGTGCTAATTTTACGAAGGAAACAATATCATTGATCCCTGAAAAATCAAACTTCCCTTCTACAGGTTCATGAACATTCCACGGAATGTACGTCTCAACTGTATTTGCCCCTAAAGCTTTAAGATTATAAAGACTGTCTTCCCATTGACTCGTAGGAATTCTAAAATAATGAATAGCCCCACTTATAATTTTGAATGGTTTTCCATCAAGCAAAAAGTCTTCTTTAATTTGAAATGTTTTCACTGTTTCCTTCACCAATATTTCTTCCAATCTGACTTCCACAATCTCATGAGTGCTTCAAAATAGAAATAGTCTCCCCAAAGATTAGGCTCATCAATTCCTTTGCCCTCAGCGAAAGCATAAACTCCATGGAGTAATAATCCTTCATTATCTGGATTGTCAAGATTCGCATAGCGTTCTCCCAACTGATAAATCAGTCCCTTAGCTATCTTTTCTGCCGCATCATAATCTCCAAATTTTTCTGCTTCTAAAAGACCACACGCAGCAATAGCCGCAGAAGAACTGTCTTTAGCTGACGGCTTTTCATCTGTAAAGTCAAAATCCCAATAAGGAATTAAATCCTTAGAAAGATGATTAATAAATAAATCAGTAGCTTCACCATAAATCTTTGGAAGTTCTGAAGAATTTATCACATCCTCATTTAAAGGAATCCCTAAAATGGCCCATGCCTGTCCACGCGCCCATGTAGACCGATCGCTATTTCCTTGATAGGTCGCACCATGGTCTGGTTCACCAGTTACTGGATCAAAATAGTAAGTATGGTAAGTACTCGCATCATCTCTAAATACCGTTTTTAACAATGTCTGATAATGTTCCAAAGCAATCTGTGCATAATACTGGTCTCCAGAAAGTTTTGTTGCAGTGAAAAGAAGGGGAAGATTTATAAAAGAATCAATGATGAGTCGATATTCTTTTGCCTCCCCATATCTTCCCCAAGCCTGAATAAACTTTCCTTTTTCATGATAACGAGCAGTTAATACATCAGCTGCTTGTAAAAGTATTCGTTTATAGTTTTCTTTACCTGTAATTTTGTAAGCTGCTCCTACAGACAAGCTGTAAAGAAATCCAATGTCATGATGGTCTAGCACAAAATGTTGATACAGTCTTTCTTGGAAGCTTTGAATATTTTGATCAATTCGGATAAAAAATTTCTCTTCCTGTGTGTATTCGTAAGCTAAACAAAGCATCCCTGTCCAAAAACCATTTGTCCAATCATCATTGGGTTTAATCCTATATTTTCCATTAATTGCACATGCAGATGGAAATTGCGTCCCATAACGTTCCATGTTTATCTCTAACTTTTCAATCACTTTAGTCAATTGATATTGAATCCACTCCGGAGTTATTTTTTCTCCTAAGGAGATAAGTTCTTCTTTCTTATTTTTCATCATAAATATCACCTCTTAATATGTTAACATATTATATTATATCCAATCATTTTTCAAATAGCAAGAACAAAAACAATTCTCCTACACTTTTCCTAAGCTTGGAAACTTGGGCTTTGATTTATAAAAGGAAAATGACTAAGTGGACCTTAAAATCAGAAAAAGAAAAATATCATATATCATAATTATTAAATGAAGAGTGGCTTTCTTCATAGCACTCCATCTCATCAAAAAGAAAACCATGTTCATCAAATGTCTCATGACGAACATATGATGCACATGGTTAATCTTCTCAGATCTAGATGTGAGAAGAGCTTTTTTACAAATTATCAAAATAAATATTCCATTAATAAAAAGATTTTCCAACAGATAAAGAAAGTGAAACCTAAGCTAGATACTTATAACTAAACTTCTTCTTGAATTTCCAACACTTTTTGTAAACTATAGATCGAATTTCTACGGTTAAGAAGATAAGCAAAAGACACCACTACGAAAAAATAAGGAAGATTTTCAAATCCAAAGACTTCACCACCAATAAAAATAGGTGCTAGAAATGTATTTGTTGCACTCGCGAATACACTAATGTATCCCATGGCTGCAGCTAGCTCAATTGGCAATCCAAAATATATCGCTAAAACAACTCCCAAAGAAGCGCCAATAGCAAAAAGTGGCGTCACTTCACCTCCTTGAAAACCAATTGAGAGAGTCAGAACTGTTAAAATTAATTTTAGGATCCAATCATACCCGTAGATGCTCTCTCCAGAAAAACTAGCTTCAATTAGATTCGTTCCTAGTCCTGAATAGCGCCCCATATAAAGAACGATAAAGATAACACTTAAAATAAGGCCTCCAAAGAAAATTCGATAAAAAGGATTTTTGATAATCTGACTAGCCTTTACTTTTGCATAAGACAGAAAAACAGCAAAAGCATTGCCAACCAAGCCAAAAATCAAGCCTAAAAGTGCAAGTTTAACAAAAGTTCTAATATCCAATGATAAATCTACCGAAATCAGGTGAGAAAATTTTTCTAAACCCAAAAAATGTGAGGTAGTACTTGCCACAAAAGATGCTGTAATTGCAGGAAATAATGCGATCAAATCAACACTACCTAACACCAAGACCTCAAGAGCAAAAAAAACTGCCGCCATAGGAGTCTGAAAAAGTCCTGCAAATCCAGCTGCCATACCTGTTACCAAAAAAATTCTTGATTTGTTAGTAAAATTGAAGAAACGACTGAAATAATGAGAGATCGTTGCTCCTAATTGCACTGCAACACCTTCTCGTCCAGCGCTCCCCCCAAACAAATGGGTTAGCCAAGTAGTCGCTGTCACTAACGGAATCAATCTTAATGGGATTTTATCTTCCCTTCCATGCCCAACTTCAAAGATGAGTCCCATTCCTTTGCTAGCTTTTCCACCAAAATAGTGATAGAGAGTGACAATTAGCAGACCAGCCAACCCAAGAAAAGGAATAAAATACAGCGGAAAGGAGCTTCTAAGTGAACTTAAAAAAAGCAGAATCTGTCCAAAAAAACTATCAATAGTACCTACCGTTAGACCGACTACTATTCCCATCACAATCAATTTTATACAAAGTAAAGAAGAGAGCTGCTGGCTCTCTTTTAAATCTTTCAACATTTTCTCTTACTTTCTAGAATCTAATTTATCAAGCTGAGTAGCTTGATAATCACGAGAGTTTTTCATAATGTCAGCAAAAGTATTGACTAGAGTTGCTTGAAAATCTTTATTTTCAACACGGGCAGCAATCTTTTTAAGAACCTGTTTTTCGCGACCTTCATCTAAAATTGGCGTTCTCGTTTCTTTTTTATAAGTCGTGACTTGGTTGACTAACTCCATACGCTTTTCAAGTAATGTGAGGAGTTCCTTATCAATACCATCAATTTCGTCACGAATAGCAGCTAATTTCATTTATTTTCCTTCCTTCTTCTTTTTAAGTACATTGCAATGAAAAAAACTAGGAGACTAATAACTAATAATATAGCAATACGCTTAAAATTCCCGTCAATAATAGCATCTCCACCAAGAGCATAAATGAGACTAATTGGAACGACACCGATTGTGACACTTAGCAACCACCGACGCCACGGAATCTTCATTTCCACAACTGCATAATTTATTAACAATGTTGGCATCACGGGCAACATATAGCCTAGTATCAGACCTAAATCTTTATTTTTAAATTTTTCCAGTTCATCCAAGTGTGATTTTAACTTTGTTTCTCGATCAATAATATTTACCTTCCCTAAAAGATTGATAAACAGGAAGTTTCCTATAATATTACTC
Source organism: uncultured Streptococcus sp. (assembly GCA_964590305.1). Lineage (GTDB taxonomy): Bacteria > Bacillota > Bacilli > Lactobacillales > Streptococcaceae > Streptococcus. Next base: position 4,253 of record CAZPYI010000074.1, on the reverse strand, counting down.
AAAAGATTCATAAAGAAACCAATCACTGGTCCATAAACTACCCCATTAAATATCGCAAAAATCGCATTTGACATAAAGGGAATAGCAGCAGTTATTGATGTCAGAAATATCAAAATAAAGAAATTAATTACTGTTTTCGATCGATAATGTGAAACAATATCTTCTAAATTAATTTTCGACTGAAATATAGAGATGATAATATCGTAATGCCTCACTACAAATGCCACAAAATAAATAGCTACCAGCAGTAAACCAGCGATAATCAGTCCTTTCCGAAAATCTTCATATCTATAGTTTTTCTTCTTCATTTTACTACCAATTATTCTTTTCTATTAACTTTATTATAAAGAATTCTATCTCTCTTGGCAAGGCACCTACTGATTCAACCTTGGAGATTATTTTTTTGAGATCCTTTAAAACGTCAATACAACATACCTAAAATCTAAGCATTAAAAAAGCCTGCCAGCAAACGTCATGATATGATCTTGATGGTAAGCTAAACAAACGCTATTATACAGTCCGTTTTTATAATATCAGGCAATTTTATCAGATATTTGTTCTGCAAATGCCTCTAATTTTTCAATATCTTCATCTTCCGCAGCGAGGTCAACTTTAACTGACTCTGCACCTTTAGTCGCTCCTGTCAATGCAAATTGACTTTCAAATTCATCAACAGATTGACAGAAATAATCGTAAAATGTGTCTCCCGAACCAACGACACCATAGATTTTATCTGTCAAATCAACATCCGCAAGGTCTTCATAGAAGTCTACGATTTCATCCGGTAACTCGCCGTCACCATAAGTGTAAGTTGCAACAATAGCAATATCTGCATCTTCAAAATCAGTTGCATCAACAGTTGTGCATTCTTCCACATCAACAGTGTGACCAAGATCTTCCAATTTTTTTGCAACAATATCTGCAATTTCTTCAGTATTTCCAGTCATACTAGCATAAACAATCTTTGCTAAAGCCATATTTTCCTCCAAATATAATTACTATTAGTTTAACATAATTTTAGACTAAAGGCGTGTAAAACTTATTAAGTTTTTCTAACAAAGACCTTTTTTCATCATCACTTGCAAAGGAAGCATGTATAGCATTCTGATTGTAGATCATAAATTCTGCTAGACTTGTAGCAAAATAATCTACAAAATAACCATATTCTTTAGTCAAGTTTGTATCAGAAACAGTTCGGTTATCTGTGTTGATAGTAATCTTGGCCCCAGCTTCTTTTAATTCCAAATATGGAAAATCGTCAATCGTTTTTGCCGCCTTGGTTTGTAAATTACTTGTTAAACACAGTTCAGCAGTAACACCTTTTTCAACAAAAGTTTCGATAAGTTCAGCTTGATTATAGATAGCTGTAACATGTCCCAATCGTTTAAGACCAAGCGCAATAGAATCTGAGATGTAGTGTGCACAACCGCATTCTCCAGCATGAAAGGTTAGTGGAAGTCCCAAAGATTGCGTATATTGAATAATATCTGCGAGTTCAGAAGGTGGGAAGTCGCGTTCATTTCCCGCAAAGTCAAAACCAACCAAACCTTTTTGAGATAAACTGACTACTTTTTCAAAAATGTCTCTCGTTACTTCTTTTGGTGCCTGTTTTAATCCACAAACAAGAACTTTGGCTACAATATCAAACTCTTTTTCAGCTTCTTGTAATCCCTCTAAAACAGCTTCGACAGTTTCAGAGGCAGTTAAACCTTGGTCCATTGATAATTCGGGAGCAAAGCGTATTTCAGTGTAAATGACATTTTCTAGGGCAGCTTGTCTTGCGACATCATAAGCAGCTAAGTGCAGCGCTTCTTTCGTTTGGAGTAGTGGTCTGACAAAGTCAAATGTTTTTAAATAATCCATAAGATTTTCAGCATCAACTGGAGCAGTAATAAGCTTTTTTAATTTCTCATCATCTTCTGGTAAGATAATTCCGGCTTTATCCGCTAAAAGGCGAATTGTTCCCATAGAAATAGAGCCATCTAAGTGGCAGTGCAACTCTGTTTTTACTAAGTCTTTTAAAATTGTCTTATCCATGTGCTTACTCCTTTAAAATATAAAATATATCTTACCATATATTAGTAAGACCTTCAAATATCTTATTGAAAATAGTCAAATCATATCAGAATTTTGAGTTTTCTACCTTATTTTGATAGGATTAACTTAGAAAATTAGAAATGGAGAAATCTTATGTCAGAATATGTTTTACCAGAAGTGTGGGAAAATCCAGCTGAGATGGGGGGCGCTTGGGGAGGATTGAATCAACCAACTGCCGGAGATCGTTTTGAACAAATACTACCAGTTGGAGATAATCCTTTCCAACTCTACTCATTAGGAACACCAAATGGGATAAAAGCAACAATCATGTTTGAAGAACTCAAAGAGTTGGGAATTGCGGGTGCTGAATACGACCTTTATAAGATTGCTATTGGTGATGGGGACCAATTCGGTTCTGACTTTGTTGCTATTAACCCAAATTCTAAGATTCCAGCTTTATTAGATAAATCTAGTAATGAAGACATTCGTGTATTTGAGTCGGCTTCAATTCTTCTCTATCTTGCAGATAAATTTAAAACGCTTATTCCAGAAGATGTTGCACAGCGTACAGAAGTAATCAACTGGCTATTTTGGCAAACTGGAGCAGCTCCTTTCTTAGGTGGAGGTTTCGGACACTTTTTCCACTATGCCCCTGAGAAATTAGAATATCCAATCAATCGCTTTGCTATGGAAGCTAAACGCCAACTGGACCTTCTTGATAAGGAATTGGCAGATAAAGAGTATATTGCTGGAGACTCTTATACAATTGCAGATATTGCCATCTGGTCATGGTATGGCAGACTTGCACAGGACAAAGTGTGGGATAATGCCGGTCACTTCTTGAACGTTCAAGAATATAAAAACCTACAAGCTTGGGCATCAAAAATTGATCAACGACCAGCTGTACAACGTGGGCTACAAGCAAAATACAAATCAATCAAGTAAAAGATGAGTCAGTCCTCAAACAGGATTGACTTTTTCATGCTATAATATGATAAGAGTTGTTGAAAACGGCAATATAATAATTAATATTGCCTCAAAAAAATTTGATGAGTGATTGCTTTCCATCATTAGCTAGTTATCAAATTATCACAACTCTATAATAGACTACATAATAGCAAGGACTACTCATGACAACTTTTGAACATATTCTCGAAAAAATTAAATCTTATGATACCATCATTATCCATCGTCATATGAAACCAGATCCCGATGCACTAGGAAGTCAAGTCGGTCTTAAAGAAATCATCAAGCACAATTTCCCTGAAAAAAAAGTATTAGCAACAGGATACAATGAACCAAGTTTGATGTGGATGACAGTCATGGATGAAGTTTCTGATAATGACTTTGAGAATGCACTAGTCATCGTAACTGATACTGCGAATACACCACGCATTGATGATAAACGTTATTCTACTGGTGACTTTCTTATCAAAATGGATCACCATCCTAATGACGATGTCTACGGAGATCTTGTCTATGTCGATACAACAGCTTCAAGTTCAGGCGAAATCATAGCAGACTTTGCCATTTCGACTGGACTAGAGCTGTCAGATCTTTCCGCACAATTACTTTATGCTGGAATTGTTGGTGACACTGGACGTTTCCTCTATCCTGCGACCACTAGCAAGACCATGGTGGTAGCCAGTAAATTGCGTGAATATGACTTTGATTTTGCTCAAATGGCACGCCAAATGGATAGTTTTCCAATGAAAATTGCTAAACTGCAAGGATTTGTCTTTGATAATCTTGAAGTTGATGAGAATGGAGCAGCACGTCTGATATTACCTCAAAAAGTCTTACAAAAATTTGATGTTTCAGATGCGGAATCCTCTGCAATTGTTCCTACGCCTGGGAAGATTGACACTGTCAAATCTTGGGCTATCTTTGTTGAACAACCTGATGGACACTACCGTGTACGTCTCCGAAGTAAATACAATGTTATCAATGAGATTGCCAAACGCCATGATGGCGGAGGCCATCCACTTGCTAGTGGGGCTAACTCCTATAGCTTAGAAGAAAACGAAGTTATCTTCCAAGAAATCAAAGAACTACTTAAATAAAAGGAATATTTCAAGTAAAAAACTGACTAAAAAGCTTGTCAAAACAAAACTGATTTGATACACTAGTGTAGTTAGAAAAAACTATGGTACAAAAATGTATCATGGCAGAAAGGACACATTTTAACAATGAAAAAAGATATTCATCCAGAGTAC
>CAZPYI010000073.1:0-11158 GCA_964590305.1 uncultured Streptococcus sp. | reverse complement strand
ATCCAAATTTTGAACAAGTAAATTTGAGTCACGCAAAGACAGATATTATGAAGGATGGATGCATCAGTATCACACCAGAACAATATCAGACAGACGGATTTTTTATTGGACAAGTCCGACGTATTTTATAGCATCTAGGAGGAAACTGACAAGGTCAGAAAAGAAAACTATGAAAATTTCACTTGTAACTGATATTGGGCAAAGACGCTCAAACAATCAAGATTTTATCAATAAGTTTGATAATAAAAACGGCATCACTCTAGTTGTTCTGGCTGATGGGATGGGCGGCCATAGAGCTGGTAATATTGCTAGCGAGATGACTGTTACTGACCTTGGTCGGGAATGGGTTCAAACTGATTATAGTGAGTTGGACCAAATTCGTGGTTGGCTTTTGCAGACTCTTAAGGCGGAAAATGACAAAATTTTTGAATTGGGTCAAACAGATGATTTTAAAGGTATGGGGACAACTGTTGAGGCAGTAGTGATTGTTGATGACACAGTTATTTATGCCCATGTCGGAGATTCACGTATTGGCTTGGTTCATCAGCATAACTATCAGCTATTGACAAGCGATCATTCTCTTGTTAATGAACTTGTAAAGGCAGGACAGTTGACTGAAGAAGAAGCCGCTAACCATCCTCAAAAAAATATCATAACACAATCTATTGGTCAAGCGAGTCCAGTTAATCCTGATGTGGATGAAAAAGTTCTAGAGCCAGGAGACTATGTCATTATTAATAGTGATGGCTTAACTAACATGGTGACGAATACGGAGATTGTTGATATTTTAAACCAAGATAAAGATTTAGACGAGAAAAATAAAGATTTAATAACTCTTGCTAATAATAGAGGGGGTCTGGATAACATTAGCGTTGCTCTGATTCACCTCGAAAGTGAGGGTGCTTAATGATTCAGATTGGCAAATTATTTGCTGGTCGTTATCGTATTCTAAAATCTATTGGACGGGGGGGCATGGCTGATGTTTATCTAGCTAGAGATTTGATTCTTGATAATGAAGAAGTTGCTATAAAGGTGTTACGCACAAATTATCAGACAGATCAAATTGCGGTTGCACGTTTTCAACGTGAAGCTCGAGCTATGGCAGAACTCAATCATCCCAATATCGTTTCGATTCATGATATAGGAGAAGAAGACGGACAGCAATTCTTAGTGATGGAATATGTAGATGGCTCGGATCTGAAAAAGTATATCCAAGAACATGCACCATTATCTAATAGTGAAGTTGTTAAAATTATGGAAGAGGTCTTGTCAGCAATGACTTTGGCCCATCAAAAAGGTATTGTTCATAGGGATTTAAAACCACAAAATATTTTATTGACCAAAGACGGAGTTATTAAAGTCACTGACTTTGGTATTGCAGTTGCATTTGCTGAAACTAGTTTGACACAGACAAATTCAATGCTTGGCAGTGTTCACTACCTTTCACCAGAGCAAGCGCGTGGTTCTAAAGCAACTATTCAAAGTGATATCTATGCTATGGGAATAATGCTTTTTGAAATGCTAACAGGGCGTATTCCTTATGATGGTGATTCAGCAGTGACAATTGCTCTACAACATTTCCAAAAGCCTCTGCCATCTATTATAGATGAAAATAGGAATGTTCCTCAGGCTTTGGAAAATGTTGTTATTAGAGCGACAGCTAAAAGACTCAGTGAACGATATGCATCGACTTATGAAATGAGTCGTGATTTGATGACTGCTCTTAGTTACAATCGTAGTCGTGAACGTAAGCTTGTTTTTGAAGATACTGAGAATGCGAAGACACTTCCAAAAGTTTCTGCAGCAGCTCCTGTGTCACGAACAACAGAACAGCTTCCAGAACAGCAGAATATTACTAAAACTGACAAACCTGATATTGTAACAAAAGCAACCAAAGGGAAAAATAAAAAAGCAAAGAAATCTCGCCGTATGTTTGGCACCTTAGTAAAAGTTTTCTTTGCTGCTGTTGTTGTAGCAATTGCAGTGATAGCATACCTCACTTTAACGTCACCATCTACAGTGAGTGTGCCTGATGTAGTCGGTTCAAGCTTGTCAGTAGCAAAGTCGAAAATTGAGGATTCTGGACTTAAGGTTGGGAATACTCACGAAATAACCAGTGATTCTGTAGAGAGTGGCAAAGTTGTTAGGACTAACCCAGCTGCGGGATCCTCTAGAAGAGAAGGCTCAAGTATAGATATTTATGTTTCTACAGGAGTTTCTGGTTTTGAGATGAAAGACTACACAGGACAAAATTATACGGATGCCGTTGATGATTTGACGTCTAACTATGATGTCTCTGAATCGCAGATTACTATTGAGAATATTTCGACATCTGATTATGCGGAGGGTGTAATTATCAGTCAGACACCAAGTGAGGGAAGTAAATTTAACCCAGATGGTGATTCAAAAATCACTTTCAAAGTGGCCGTAGGTGATACTGTGATTATGCCAATGGTGACTGAATTTACTTATGCAGAAGCTGTTAACACATTAACAGCTTTGGGGATATCAACTTCAAGAATAAAGGTTTACGCTCCCTCTTCTACAGGTTACGTTGAAGTATCATCACCACCTTCGACATCGACTGTAAGTGCACAGACTCCTTACTATGGTACGTCAATTAGTTTATCTGATAACAGCATTATAAGTCTGTATCTTAACTCAACTGATACCTCCTCTTCTGAAAGTACATCAACTACAGAAAGTGCATCATCTACATCTAGTTCTAGTACAAATACCGAATCTAGCACCACATCTGGATCTGGAAATAATAGTACTTCTTCAGATGAGAATTAATATTACAGTATGTATAATAAGATTTTAGTTAAGGTCAAGAAATGTAAATCTTGATCTTTTTATATATGTTGTTCTCCTCTTGCTTAAGGATGCAATTTGATGGTGTTTTTGGTAAAATGGCAAATATAGGAAAGGGAGAGTCATGCGAAAATTTCAATTTTTTTTACTTGTAGAAGCAGTCTTACTGGTAATGGGACTTTTAACAATTCTATCAAATGACATATCAAGTTTTATTCTAATCTTGGTTCTCATCTTGTTGGCTTTGAGATTCTATAATCAGGATAGTCGCAACAATTATCTATTGACAGTGAGTCTGCTGCTATTATTTCTAATTTTTATGCTAAATCCTTATATCATCATGGGAGTGGTCTTAGGAATTGTATATATTATGATTAATCATTTTTCACAGGTCAAGAAAAAAAATCGTCTGGCATTGATTCGCTTTCAAGAAGATAAATTGGAAGTGAAGCCTAGCCGTAACCAGTGGATTGGGGCTTCTACTCATGATAATGATAGTGATTTTTATGCTTTTGATGATATTAATATTATTCGCTTAACGGGCAGTGATACTATTGACTTAACAAATGTCATTGTATCTGGGAAAGACAATCTTATTGTTATACGAAAAGTTTTTGGTCCGATTAAAATCATGGTGCCAATTGATGTAGCGGTCAAGTTAGAAGTCAGTACAATTTATGGCAGTGTTAGGTATTTTGATTTTGAAGAGTATGATTTGCGCAATGAGTCAATAAAATTATGGCGTCAAGAAGACGAAGATAGTTTGAAATCTGTAAAAATTATCATCAACACTTTGGCTGGAGATGTTGAGGTGGTTCGCCGATGAAAAAACAATATTATTTGCTTCTCTTATTATATTCTAGTGTTATTATTTGTGCTATTGTTTTTGTTGTTTTAGATAGCCTAAACCTTCATTTAGAAGAATTGATTACTGATATTTGGAAGGCAGAGCAATTTATATTTTCGATTGTTTTTCTAATTTTAGCAGTTACAATTTTATTACTGTTGCTTTGGGTGATTTTAGATGATACTAACAAACGTAGCACTAATCAAAATTTACGTCGTATTTTAAATAATCAACCTCTTGAGCTTGATGAGGATACGGAGATTCATGCCAATCTATCTCGTCTATCTAAAAAAATGACACATTTGACAACGAATCTGCAAAATACAGAAAATGAAAGAATTCAAAATAGTCAAGAAATTGTTAAACAAGAACGAAAGCGGATTGCTCGGGATTTACATGATACTGTTAGTCAGGAGTTATTCGCATCATCTATGATTTTGTCAGGGGTATCACAAAACCTTGAACGCTTAGAGATGAGTCAGTTAAAATTACAACTAACTGCAGTTGAGGAGATGCTTCACGACGCACAAAATGATTTACGGATTCTACTTTTGCATCTACGACCTACTGAATTGGAGAACAAAACTTTATCGGAGGGTTTTGATATGATTTTGAAAGAACTCACAGATAAAAGTGATATCAAAGTAATTTATAAAAAAGATGTAGGCGAGCTTCCTAAAAAAATGGAAGAAAATGTTTTTCGTATCGCACAGGAGTTTATTAGTAATACTTTGAAGCATGCAAAGGCAAGTCGTCTGGAGGTTTATCTTTATCAGACTGAAACAGAACTACAACTTAAAATGGTTGATAATGGTCTTGGTTTTGATACAGAAGATGTACACGATTTGAGCTATGGATTGAAAAATATTGAAGATCGTGTAGATGATTTAGCGGGGACGCTTAAGTTGTTGAGCCAAAAAGGGCAAGGCGTTTCTCTGGATATTCGCCTTCCGCTGGTGAAAGAGGAAGAAGATGAAGAAGGTTAAAGTTATTCTAGTTGATGACCATGAGATGGTGCGCTTGGGTTTGAAAAGTTTTTTAAACTTGCAAGAAGATGTAGAGGTAGTCGGTGAGGCATCAAACGGACGAGAGGGGATTTCACTCGCTTTGGAACTCAAACCGGATGTAGTTGTAATGGATTTGGTCATGCCAGAAATGAGTGGTGTTGAGGCAACTTTAGAATTGTTAAAGCAATGGAAAAATGCACGAATTTTAGTATTGACCTCTTATCTTGATAATGAGAAAATTTATCCTGTTATTGATGCGGGTGCTAAAGGTTATATGTTGAAAACTTCCAGTGCTGCTGAGATTTTAAATGCTATAAGAAAAGTAGCTAAGGATGAAATTGCTATTGAAACTGAGGTTGATAAAAAAATAAAAGCCCATGATAAAAACCCAGACTTACACGAAGATTTGACAGCTCGTGAACGTGATATTCTTCGATTGTTAGTGAAAGGATATGACAATCAAACGATAGCTGATGAACTTTTTATTTCTCTTAAAACGGTAAAAACACATGTATCAAACATTTTATCAAAGCTAGAAGTTGATGATCGTACTCAAGCAGTTGTTTATGCATTTAAGCATCATTTAGTTCCACAAGATGAGGATTAATGTTATAATAATTCTATGATTTTTTGGGGGTAAAAATGGATACAAAAACAAAATATAAGGCAAAAAAGATAAAAATTGTCTTTTTTGATATTGATGACACATTGCGTGTCAAAGATACTGAGTATATGCCAGATTCGATTAAGACTGTTTTTAAAGGTCTTAAATCTAAGGATATTCTAACAGGAATTGCATCAGGGCGTGCTACGTATGGAGTTGTTACAGAAATAAAGGCATTAAATCCAGATGTATTTGTCACTATTAATGGGTCATATGTTGAGGATGATAAAGGGAAAGCTTTGTACAGCCGTCCTATTTCAAAGGAATTGATTGAGTCTTATATAGCTTGGTGTCATGAAGTTGGGATTGATTACGGATTTGTAGGAGCTCACAAAGCAGTCGTTTCTAATCGTAAGCCTTTAATTGATAATGCTATGTCTCCAGTTTATGGTGTTTGTGATGTAGAACCAGATTTTTATCTCGGTAATGATGTTTATCAGATGTTCACTTTTGAAGATGTAGGTGATGACTTAAAACTTCCAGAAGTTTTACAGGAAGATCTTCGATTAGTTCGCTGGCATCCTAATGCGTCAGATGTTGTCTTGAACGGTATTTCAAAGGCATCTGGTGTTGCACATGTTCTTGAAAAAGAAGGTCTAAATCCTGAAAATGTTCTCTTTTTTGGAGATGGACCAAATGATATGGAGATGTTCGATTTTGTTGGCATCAAAATTGCAATGGGAAATGCAGTCCCAGAACTAAAAGAAAAAGCTGATTATGTTACAAAAATAGTTGAAGAAGATGGTATTTTATTTGCTTTAGAGGAGCTAGGTATGGTAGAAAAAGAATTACACTTTCCGCAAGTCAATCTTTCAAGTGTCGAAGGACCAATTGCAACAATAAAAACAAATCATGGAAATTTGACAGTGAAATTATTTCCAGAACAGGCACCAAAGACAGTTGCAAATTTTATTGGACTTGCTAAGCAGGGCTACTATGATGGTATTATTTTTCATCGTATTATTCCAGACTTTATGATTCAAGGTGGAGACCCAACTGGTACTGGTATGAGCGGTCAATCTATCTATGGTGACAGTTTTGAAGATGAATTTTCTGATGAAGTCTATAATGTTCGAGGTGCTTTATCAATGGCTAATGCTGGTCCAAATACAAATGGCAGCCAATTCTTTATTGTTCAAAATACTAATGTACCTTATGGAAGTAAAGAATTAGAACGTGGTGGGTGGCCTGCTCCAATCGCTGAACTCTATGCTTCAGAAGGTGGAACACCTCATTTAGATCGTCGTCATACAGTTTTTGGTCAACTTGTGGACTCGGAATCATTTAAGGTTCTAGATGAGATTGCAGCAGTTGAAACAGGCGCACAAGACAAACCAGTTGAGGCTGTTGTCATTGAAACAATAGAGGTAGCAGATTAATGAAAATCGGTGACAAAATCAATGGGACCATTACTGGTGTAAAACCCTATGGAGCTTTTGTTGCCCTAGGCGATGGGACAACTGGTCTTATCCATATTTCTGAAATAAAAACTGGCTATATTGACAATATTTATAATAGTTTGTCTATAGGTGAAGAAGTACTTGTTCAGGTAGTAGATTTTGATGAATTTACTCAAAAAGCAAGTCTATCTTTGCGAAGTCTGGAAGAAGAAAAACATCAATTACCTTATCATCGTCGATTTTCAAATAGTCGTTATAAAATCGGCTTCAAACCTTTGAAAAATAACCTTCCGAATTGGATAAAAGAAGGCGTTGATTTTTTGAAAGCAGATTAAAAAGCTAGGGAACTTAGGGTTCTCCAGCTTTTTATTATATGTTGCTATTAGATATATGTGATGTCAAACAATATGACTTTAAAAGATATGATTTTAAGATTAAAAATTATATGATTGCTAAAGATTAGTCATTAAAATCGTAAAGGACAGTTGATAAGTAACGTTCGCCATTGTCAGGGAGAAGTGTTACGACTTTTTTACCTGCTCCAAGTTCTTTGGCAACTTCAATTGCAGCATAAATTGCAGCTCCAGAAGAAATACCAGCTAAGAAGCCTTCTTTACCACCTAGTGCACGGCTTGTTGCGATAGCATCATCAGAAGAAACTCGGAAGATATCATCATACGCGTCAACATCAAGTGTATCAGGGATGAAACCAGCAGAAATACCTTGAATTTTATGTGGTCCTGGTTTTTCGCCAGACAGGACTGCAGATTCATCAGCTTCAACAGCGTAAACCTTAACATCGGGATTAGCTTTTTTTAGGGCATGTGAGACACCAGAAACAGTTCCCCCAGTACCAACACCTGATAAGAAAGCATCAATTTTATCGGTTCCAAAAGCTTCTAAAATTTCAGCACCCGTTGTTTCTTCATGGATTTTAGGATTTGAAGGATTAGCAAATTGAAGCGGTACCCAACCATTGCGTTCTTTGGCAACTTCCTGTGCTTTTGCAATAGCACCTTTCATGCCTTCGCTTCCTGGAGTAAGGACAAGTTCGGCACCATAAGCTTGGATAATTTTACGACGTTCAACACTCATCGTTTCAGGCATCACAATGATAACTTTATAGCCTTTCGCAGCTCCCACCCATGCAAGACCGATTCCAGTATTACCTGACGTTGGTTCTACAATGATGTCTCCAGGTTTAATTGTTCCAGCTTTTTCGGCATCTTCAATCATTGCTAAAGCGATTCTGTCTTTAACAGAAGAGCCAGGATTGAAAGCTTCAAGTTTAACGTAGACATCTGCAGCTCCTTCAGGAACTATTTTGTTAAGTTTAATAATAGGTGTTTGTCCTACAAGTTCAGTGATAGAATTATAAATTTTTGTCATTTTGCCACCTCGGTAAATTTATTTATATAGTATTATAAGTAAAGTATATGATTTATTGATGAAGTTGTAAAATATCAATTTTTTATCATGGTGATAGAGAGAAGTTATCACTATCAGATTAAAAGGGAACTTCAATTATTTTGTGACCGGCTTTTTCAAAAGTGATTTTTCCGTGATAAAACTCGACCAAATTAGCTAATATGGATTCAATGTTTTCTGAATCAAGATAAATGTAAGTGGTCACTTGTTCTAAAAATTCAGTGTCAATTTCTTGCAATTGATGTGACTGTAAAAAAATAGCTAAATTCTGATACTGGGGGTACGTCAGTGAGAGTTTTATACCTTCTTGTTTCTTAACTTCAACTCTTCCAATTTCTTTAATAGCATTAGCGACACAACCGCCATAAGCACGGATAAGCCCGCCAGTACCTAGCTTAATTCCCCCAAAGTAACGGGTGACAACGGCAACAACATTTGTTAATTCTTGTTTTTCTAATACAGATAGCATAGGTATGCCAGCAGTTCCACTAGGTTCACCATCATCGCTAGAACGTTTTATGAAGCTATCTTCTCCGACAATCATTGCAGAGCAGGAGTGGTTAGCTTTATAATGTTCTTTTTTGATTTTGTTGATGAAGTCTCGCCCTTCGCTTTCGCTACTTATTCGCTTAAGATGACAAATAAAACGCGATTTCTTGATTTCTTCTTCAACGATTCCGTTTTCTTTAATAGTTCTATAGTTCATAAGTAAATTTTACAAGATTTTTAGTATTTTTTCAAAAGTTTGCGAATAAATAAGCGTATGGAAAATTTAGATAACTATTATGGAAGAATTTTCACGAACGCTCAGTTACCTGACCAGATAACAAACTTTGCCAATCAAATCCAGTCGATGCAGGAAGTTGGCAACCATTTAATTTGTAATAGATGTGGTAACGAGGTTTCCAAAGAAAACAAGCTACCAAGAGGAAATTACTATTGTAGAGAATGTATTGTTTTTGGGAGAAATATAAATGAATCACACCTATACTATTTCCCTCAAAAGAAATTCCCAAAGATAGATTCCTTACATTGGGCAGGACAATTGACCGCTTTCCAGTCTGAAGTTTCCAGAGGTCTACTGAAAGGAATTGAGCAAAAAGAAAATCTCTTAGTCCATGCGGTGACAGGAGCTGGGAAGACTGAAATGATTTACCAATCAGTTGCTAGCGTATTGGATAAAGGTGGATGTGTCTGTTTAGCAAGCCCTCGAATTGATGTTTGCTTAGAACTTCATAAAAGATTAAAACGTGATTTTAGATGCCCGATTACATTGTTGCATGGGAATTCAGATTCCTATAAACGTGCTCCATTAATTATTTGTACCACGCATCAATTACTGAAATTTCATCATGCTTTTGATTTATTAATTATTGATGAAGTGGATGCCTTCCCTTTCGTAGATAATAGCATGCTATATCATGCGGTAGATAATAGTATTGCAAAAGATGGTATTAAAATTTTCTTAACGGCAACTTCAACAGATGAACTAGACAGGAAAGTTAAAAAAAGAGAAATTACAAAATTACACTTAGCAAGACGATTTCATGCTAAGCCACTTGTGATTCCTAAAATGGTGTGGATAAGTTCTGTGCTTTCAAAAATGAAAAAACAACGCTTGCCAAATAAATTACTTGGGTTAATAAAGAAACAAAGAGAAACAGGTTTTCCACTTCTTTTGTTTTTTCCAAATATTGAACAAGGAAAGCACCTTGCTTGTATTTTAAAAGATAGTTTCCACTCAGAGACAATTGATTTTGTTTCAAGTAAAACGGAAAATCGACTAGAAATTGTGGAAAATTTTAGAAAAAAAGAGGTAACAGTTTTAGTGAGTACTACTATTCTTGAAAGAGGAGTTACATTTCCATGTGTTGATGTTTTTGTAATACTTGCAAACCACAGACTCTATACGAAAAGTGCTTTGATACAAATTTCTGGACGTGTGGGGCGATCAGCGGACAGACCGACAGGCGAACTTCTCTTTCTACATGATGGCAAGACAAAAGCTATGAGTAAAGCAATCCGAGAAATAACCGAAATGAATAGAAGAGGAGGTTTTTAATGATTTGTTTGTTATGCAATCACACTTTTCATGAACGGGAAAAATTTTATAAACTTCTCATGTTGATTGTGGAAAAGCAGCCAATATGTGATACTTGTCAGCAACTATTTGAAAAAATAGAAAAAGACTACTGTCCAGCTTGCTACCGTTCTAATCATAGTGGCAGGTGTGCCGACTGTGAAAACTGGTCCAAACTAGGGCACAAAGTGCAGCACAGAGCACTTTATACCTATAATGGTGCCATGAAAGAATATTTTTCAAAATACAAATTTCAAGGAGATTACCAACTCAGAAAAATTTTTGCAAGTGAACTAAAAATAGTCCTAAAGAAGTTTTACAAAGGCTATCAGGTTATTCCTGTTCCAATTAGTCAAAAAAGATTTCAAGAAAGGCAATTTAATCAAGTAACTGCTGTATTAGACGCAGGAGGAATTTCCTATCAAGATATCTTAGATAGAGATAATCAGAAGAGTCAGTCTAGTAAAAATCGCTTCGATCGTCTGTCAAATAAATCACCTTTTTATCTAAAGAAAATTCAAAATATGCCAAAAAAGATTGTCGTCATTGATGATATTTATGCTACTGGTGCGACACTGCAAGGTATTTGTAAGCTCTTATATGAGAATGATGTTGTAGATGTAAAAACAGTTTCAGTTGCCCGTTAGAACTTGCAAATTTTCATGAAAGCGGTATAATAGAAATGTAAAGAAGGCGCTATAAGCGCGAGAAAGAGGTAATTTATGATTAAATATAGTATTCGTGGTGAAAACATCGAAGTCACTGATGCAATCCGTAGCTATGTAGAATCTAAACTCGGAAAAATTGAAAAGTATTTTAATAGTGATCAGAACTTAGATGCTCGTGTAAATTTAAAAGTTTACAAAGGAAAATCTTCTAAAGTTGAAGTAACTATCTTGGTTGATTCAATTACGCTAA
>CAZPYI010000072.1:0-11552 GCA_964590305.1 uncultured Streptococcus sp. | reverse complement strand
CGCCAAGTTCTTCCACATATAAAGCCATAAATGGCATGACAAGCGAAAAGCTTGCCCCAGTAAAAAAATTACCCAGCCAAGCTACTCGGAGATTTTGTTTCCAATTAATTTCTGAAATTATCTGTTCACTAATATGTCATCATCTTCTTTCTAAATAGTGCCTTAAAATAGTATAACACAACCATCTCAAGTAAAAAAGAGGGACTTAGATTGTACTGACATCTCAGCAATTTTACCGATATCATCAAATCACAATATCTTATATTAACAATGAAATGATACTAAATAAAATTTTAGACAATCATCTTCAGCAAAGCCCTAATCTGCTCCAGTGTCTCTTCGATTGTGCCGTTATTATCGATAATTTGGTTAGCATATTTTCTTTTTTCTTTAAATGGCATCTGACTTGAAATGCGTTTTTGTGCCTCTTCATAGGAATAGTTATTTCGACGCATTAACCGTTCAATTTGAGTCTCTTCTTCAACAAAAAGTAACCAGATATCATCAAACCAATCTACATAATTCTCTTCAATAAGCAAAGGGATATCCATGAAGAAAACAGATTCAGTCTTTGATAATTCAGTATATCTGTCCAATAATTCTTGTCGAATGATGGAATTTTGTAGAGATTTAGACAATGTCATATTTTGAGGATTTGAAAATATAAGTTTTGACAGATGAGGTCGATTTAGCTCCCCATCGTTTGCCAGAATCTCTGTACCAAAACATCCGAGCAATGCCCTGTAGAGTTTCCCACCTTTTTTTTGCAAGTCATGGACAACCTGATCAGCATCAATGACTTGGTAACCATTTTTTCGAATTTCATTGACGACAGTCGTCTTTCCCGAGGCGATTCCTCCAGTAATACCTATGATTTTTATTTTCATTTTTGACACGCAGGGCAGAAATGTGTCCCTCGCCCTCCAAGTTTTATTTTTTCAATAGGTCTTGCACATCTTGCACAGGGTTCTCCTGCTCTTCAATAGACCTTCAAATACTCTTGCATTTTTCCATCTTCTCCAAGGGCATTATGATAGGTTCGGATGGTTGAACCACCTTTGTCAATTCCAAGTTGAAGAATGCTAATGATTTTATCATGCAAAAGCTGAGATTCTTCATGTTTTAACTGATTGGCCAACCGTTGAGGATGAATCTTTGCTGCCCAAAGCACCTCATCCACATAAATATTTCCAAGTCCAACAACCAAATGTTGGTCTAATAAAAGTGTTTTGATAGTCTTCCGAGATTGAGCAAGTCCTTTTTCAAAAAAGTCTAGCAGAAAAGCTTCTTTGGTTGGCTCTGGACCTATTTTTTTCTTCTCAAAAAAAGACACTTCTTGGCCAATATCTACTAAATCAAAAGTCCCAAACTTTCGTACATCTTGATAAACAAGAGTCGACCCATCGTCTAGTTTAAAGAAAAGATGAAAATGTTTATCAGGTGGTACAGAATCTGTAAAAAGCAAATACTTCCCTTCCATTCTCAGATGGGAAATGATAACTTGTCGATTGAGAAAAAGGAGCAAATACTTGCCTCGTCGTC
Organism: uncultured Streptococcus sp.; assembly: GCA_964590305.1. Classification (GTDB taxonomy): domain Bacteria; phylum Bacillota; class Bacilli; order Lactobacillales; family Streptococcaceae; genus Streptococcus. The sequence goes on along the minus strand of CAZPYI010000072.1, from coordinate 10,010 downwards.
CAATTCTTTGAAAAGACTGATTTCTAACTGTTTGTTCAAAAGCTTCTGAACCCATTTTCACCATTTTAGGGACTTTGATGTCAACAGTTCCAATAGTCTTTCCAACCAACAAGCGCTCTAAACCACGTCTGACTGTTTCAACTTCTGGCAATTCGGGCATTATATCACCTTAATCTTTCAATCCTAAGAGTCTACGTGCATAGATTGCTTGACCAGAGTGCATAGCAGCATCATCAATAATAGATACCAAACGCACACCTCTTGTCACTGGAGGTGTCCATGAGTCGTCTACAACATCATCAAAGCTAGCTTCTTCTAGCGATTTCAAGTAGGTTATGGCAAAATCACAAGAGGCATTCAAATAAGTTTTCAAATCCGTAAAATCATCTACCACGATTTTTTTAGCCTGCTCAAGTGTGTGATTCCACCCATCTTCATCTTGCCCAACCTCAAATGAAAACTTATCTTCAAATAATTGTTCAACCCAAATCGTTTCTGTCTTTGCCAAATGAGCAATTTGTAAATCCAACTCACGCGCTGTGTGCCATGTGAGCCAAGTCAAGGATTTCACTTGTGGAGTAATGTCAGCAACAGGAAATGAATTAGCTTCTTCTAAACTAACACCTTCAAGCATTCTCAAAAATCTTTCTCTCGCTCGATCGATCTCTTCACATAGCATATCTAAATAATTCATATTTATCTCCGAATCTAAAATCAGTGTGCATTTTAACATCATTAACTCGCTATCAAGCAAATGATAGAAATCAGAGTAATTAAAAGCAAGAAACTAATCTGCTTTTTAATATTCCTTTTCATTATAGCCAAAGTCTGCTAGATCTAACTTTTTATCACGCCAATTCTTTTTGACTTTTACCCAAGTTTCAAGAAAAACTTTGTCACCAAGCATAATTTCAATATCTCTACGCGCCATCTTTCCAATTTTTTTAAGCATAGAACCTTGTTTACCAATGATGATACCTTTTTGACTATCACGCTCAACCATTATAGTAGCACGTATATGTACTTTATCAGTATCGCGGTCACGCTTCATAGACTCAATGATAACCGCTACAGAGTGAGGGACTTCTTGCTCCGTTAGAAGCAGAACTTTTTCCCGTACCATCTCAGAGACCAAGAAACGTTCTGGGTGATCTGTGATTTGATCCTCCGGAAAATATTGAAAACCTTCTTCAAGATTATCTGTTAAAATTTTCATTAAGGCGTTCACGTTATTCCCTTGAGTCGCAGAAATAGGGACAACCTCTTTAAAGTCCATCTGGCTTCTGAAATCATCAATTTGTTCTAACAGTTGGTCTGGATGAACCTTATCAATTTTATTGATAACTAAGATAACAGGAATTTTAGCAGCTTTCAAACGCTCGATAATCATATTATCGCCTTTGCCACGTTTTTCGTCAGCTGGAACCATAAAAAGAACGGTATCCACCTCCCGCAAAGTACTATAGGCAGACTCTACCATGTAATCTCCTAAAGCTGTCTTTGGCTTGTGAATGCCTGGAGTATCAATAAAGACAATTTGTTCTTTATCAGTTGTGTAGATTCCCATTATCTTATTACGAGTTGTTTGTGCTTTATCACTCATGATGGCAATCTTTTGTCCCATCACATAATTTAAAAAAGTCGATTTTCCAACATTTGGACGACCTAAAATCGCTACAAATCCTGACTTAAATGCCATTCTATTATTCTCCTTATCGCCTTAACAACGATTCTATTTTTTATAAATACAGCTATTAATTGAAAATAAGAGCCCAAATTTTTGGAACAAAAATAATCAAACCTGTAACGACTGCGTATCCTGATATAACAAGCACCGCACCAGCAGCCATATCTTTTGAGTTTTTTGCTAACATTGAGAAATGATAATGACTTGCTAAATCAACAACATTTTCGATTGCTGAATTGATAATTTCAAATGAAATAACTAAAAAAATAGCTAGCAATAAAAATAGCCACTCAGTTGCTGAAATCCTAAACACAAGGCCCGCAAGAATCGCTAAAAAAGCTGAAACAATGTGCTTTCGCATGTTTCGCTCTTCTTTAAATGCTGTAACTATCCCCGTAATAGCAAACTCAAGACTATTGACAAGAGTTAAATTTTTCCACTTTTTTTGTGAGTTATTATCGCGTAAGTCCATAGGCATTCAATATCTCTTCCTGTAATGTGAACATTTCTTCTTCTTCTTCAGGCGTGTAGTGGTCGTAACCAGTAATATGTAAAAAACCATGCACTGCAAGGAAGCCCATTTCACGTTCAAATGAGTGACCGAAATCTTCAGCTTGCTCCTTAGCCTTATCAATTGAGATGAATAACTCACCAATATAAGCATCAAATTCATCAAGCATCTCAATTAACTCAGGATTTTCTTCTAAATCCTCTGTATCAAAAGAAAAGGGTAACTCAGGTTTATATTCCAGACTGATAACATCTGTTGGACGATCTGTATCACGATAAGCAAGATTTAACTCATGACTACGCTCATTTGTTACAAAAGTCACTGCCATTTCCTTGTTTTCTTTGCCTGTTTTCTGTGCAGCAAACTCTAACAAACGCAAAGTCTGTTGCTTTATTTCTTCCGAAACTTTTTCCGTTTCGTCTGTCATCTCAACATACATAGTGTTCTTCTTTCAATTCTTCTTATTTCCCATTATACCACAAGGACTATTCTATGTCAGTTTAGTCTTTTATAGCTAGAAGATAAGCATTCAAATACAAGTGAGACCTAAAAAATAATATAACAATTAAAAATTATTGTTTTTCTTTCGTTTTGGAAGAGGTAATTCTTCAAACATCTCATCAAACAACTCTCTCAAATAACTAGAATCCAACTCTTCAATCCTTATCATATCCTTTGCTCCTTGATAAGGAGACTCAAAGACAGGATTCTCAATAAAAGAAATCGCTGTAGGAACTGCTTTGATTAAGAAGCGATTATCATAAAGTCCACCAATAACTTTTTCTCTGTAATAGATGATGTATTCACCCATCATTGCTCGATAAGTAATATCTGGAATATCTGATAGTTCTTCCAAAAAATAAGTGAGATAATCTTTGCTTGTCGACATTCTGTCACCTTTATTTCTATAAGGAATTGAAAATGATCTTAATCATTCTTTTCAACTTTTGTAGATGGTTCGCCAATCGTTTCATAAGCCGTTAATCCTGATTTGGATTCATATTTTTCGTTTCTTAATGCTTTTTTATTATCAGCATGCTCATAAGCATTTAGTATCTCTGCAACGACTGGGTGACGTACCACATCTTTAGCAGAGAAATAGACAAAGTCGATTTCTTTAACGGATTTCAATTTTTGTGACGCATCAATGAGACCCGATTTAACATTTCTTGGTAAATCAATCTGACTAATGTCGCCATTAACAATCATTTTTGAATTAAAACCAAGTCTTGTTAAAAACATCTTCATCTGCATAATGGTAGTGTTTTGAGCTTCATCTAAAATGACAAAAGCATCATCAAGTGTGCGCCCACGCATATAAGCTAAAGGAGCAATCTCAATGATTTCACGCTCCATTAAACGAGTTGTTTGTTCTTTTCCAAGTATCTTATAAAGGGCATCATAAACTGGACGTAGATAAGGGTCTATTTTCTCTTTCAAATCACCTGGTAAAAACCCTAAACTTTCCCCAGCTTCAACTGCAGGTCTTGTTAGCACAATGCGCTTAACTTGTCCGCGTTTAAGCGCTGTCACTGCAAGTGTCACAGCTAAGAAAGTTTTCCCAGTCCCTGCTAACCCAATTCCAAAGACAACATCATGATTTTTGATACTGTCAACATAGACTTTTTGCCCCAAAGTTTTGACACAGATAGGATTTCCTTGACTATCCCTGATAATTTCTTCTTCATAAAGTGCAACAAACTTGTCAATGGTTCCATTTTTCACCATTGACAAGGCAGTAACCACATCTGAAGTATTAATAATCATCCCACGACCAATCAAAACCAATAATGCTTGAATGGTTAAGCGGGCAAATTCTACAGATTCTTCATTATCTCCAAGAATCTGAATGCGCTCAACCCTTGCATGAATAACAACGTCGAGGTTTTCTTCTATAAGTTTCAAATGGCGTTCGTTCGATCCGAACAAACTGATTAAATCGTCTGGGTGTGTTAATGTTATTTCAACAGAATAATCTTGCAAATCTGCTCCTTTTTCTTTTTGTATTTTCTTTATTATATCAAAAAATCCCATCTAAATGGGATAGGAAAATGATAATATCTTTAATTGCTTAAAAGGCAACAGTGTAATTGCTAATTTCTCTTATACGAGCTAGTGTATTATTTCTATACTGAACTCACTTGCTTTATTTCTTTTTTATATTGAGAGATATTCTTTTTAGTCCAGCTTTTAAAAGCTCTTGAAAATGAGCTTGTGTCAGAATACCCTACTAAATAGGCAATCTCAGCAGTTGATATCGTTCCATTTTCTAGATAATATAGACTTAAACTTTTTTGTGCATTTTGAAGTTGTTCATTAAATGTCGTTCCTTCGGCTTGCAAAGTCCGTTGCAAAGTTCGTGCACTCACTCCTAATGCTTTAGAAACTTCTTGTAGTGAAAATTGTCCTCTAGAAATAGCTTGAATTAATTCATTTTGAATAGTCTTGATAACTGAGTTTTCTTCCAGTACTACTGACAATCTTTTTTCCAACTCTGGCTTTATAAATTCCCACATGATATTGTTTTGTGTGCTAAAAGAATAATTTAAATCTTCCAGATTAAAGATGAGTAGATTATCTTCACTTTTTTTGGGTAAACATTTTAAATAGGTGGTGATTGTTTTACTATAGCTATATGGTCCTTTAACAAATCGTGGTATTATTTCTTTCTCACTGCCTTTTCGCAATAAACTTAATAATAACAATTGTTCATTTAATAAAGCAAAACGAGGTAATTTTTGATGAGGAAAAACAAACGAAAACCTTATTTCCACAGTTTTTTCCAAAACCTTCATTTTAATATCTATTGGTCCGACAATTTTCTTAAATTTTATGAACCGTTCAATCCCTTCTAGTCCATTTTTAGCGGCTAGAGCAACATAAATAGGTGGCAAAAACATACTGATGTTTTCTACCATACTGAAATCCAGAATTTGTTGATCTGAGATATGGTCATCAAACACTTGTAAAAGAGAATAATACTGTTCCTCATTTACAACGAGCTCCTCTTTCCATAATAAATTTGGAATATGAGCCTCTTGAAGTAGCAATTCTAATGACAAACCTAAACTACTGATAAAATCTTGAAATTGTTTTGTAATAGTCAGTTTCATAGCCTCATCCTTTTGAAATTAACTGGCATGCATCATAATAAAATCAAACACTCTATCTGGTAATAAAGTATGAAAAAGCACCAAAGGTTTCGCACCAAATCCAACAAGATAACGTGTTTTCGGTCTCCTGCTAGAAATTGCTCTTGCTATACATTTTGCAATAATCACCGGGTCAGACATCATACGTCCAGAGTACTGTTTTCTCATTCCTTGGGCGGTCTTGCTTGCTACTTTTTCATAAGCACCACCTTTTGCAGACTCTTCCAAATGGTCAGCGGCTAGAAATCCCCAGTTCGTCTTGATCCCACCTGGTTCAATTAGAATAACATCAATCCCAAACTGTTTCACTTCCATTCGTAGTGCATCACTAAAACCTTCTAACGCATATTTAGTGGCATGATACCAAGCTCCCATAAAGCTAGTTAATCTCCCACCCATTGAAGAAATATTGATAATGCGACCATACTTTTGAGACCTCATATAAGGTAGTATAAGCTGAGTCAGTCTAGCTAGACCAAAAATATTAACCTCAAATTGCATTTTTGCCTCTGCGATTGTGACATCTTCAATCGCACCGTAGGAACCATAACCAGCATTATTAATTAATATATCAATTTTGCCTTCCTTACTGATAATCTTTTGGACAGTTTTTAACATGGATTCTTCACTAGTTATTTCCATATGAAGAGCTTCTACTCCCAATGGTTTTAGTAAGGCTAGTTTTTCCATATTTCTGCCTGTTGCATATACTTTATAACCCTGTTCTGATAATAGTTTAGCTGTTTGAAAGCCAATCCCACCTGTTGCACCTGTGATTAAAACGACTTTGTTATTCATAGTGGCTTCTCCTTCTTATGACTAAAGTATATAAGAATAGACGTGAAATATGAATAACACATAGCGCCATTATATATGCAATTAACGCCAAGAGATTTCTTTTCTCTATAAATAATATGTCGAAGCTAATTATTTTATCTAACAACAAGTCTAGAAATATAAGTTATAAAAAATCAGTCTCACAATATATCAACTAAACAGCCTACTAGAAATTTAATGGGTGTAGAGCAATATTCCGAACATATAAGAAAATGCTAATAGGTTTAATGTGCCAAGTAATCTTCCCATATTTTATCAAATTCACTTAAGTTAAAATAAAAGCTAGCTTCATCCTCCAGATAACTGCTAATATCATCGAAGCTATCAGTATGCTTTGGAAAGGTTGTCTCTTCGAAAACCATATCTACTAAAAATGCTACTGGCTCTTGGCTTTTAGGATTTCTCTGGGTCATCAACCAAGTAAAAAATGATTTTCTCATGACTGTTTCCTCCATTCGAAATTATCATGTGTCAAATTTTTTAGAAAGAGCATAGATTTTTATTTCCATGCTTTATTTAAAAAATCGTGTCGCAACTGGCTACTTTGTGCGTAGCGTTCGGGATTTTTCTTATAAAATCCTTGGTGGTAAGCTTCGGCTTCATAAAAAGGCTGTGCTTTCTCAATAGTAGTTAGGATTGGACTATCGAAACGACCAGAAGTTTGCAAATTTTCCTTAGATTGCTCTGCTATTTCCTTTTGCTTTTCATTGGTATAGAAAATGACAGGACGATAATTGTCCCCACGGTCTTCGAACTGTCCGAAAGCATCTGTCGGATCTGTCTGTACCCAATACAGTTCAACTAAATCAACATAGGAGATTTTTTCTTCATCAAAAATAATTTCAACTGCTTCTGTGTGCCCAGTAATATGTGCACAGACTTGTTCATAAGTTGGATTTTCTACATGACCACCCGTGTAACCACTACGAACAGATAGAATGCCATCCATTTCCTCAAAAGGCTGCACCATACACCAAAAACAGCCACCTGCAAATATCGCACGTTCCATTAGATCACCTCGAAAAATTTAATGGCTATATTGTAACAAAAAACCTTGCCTCAAGCAAAGTTTTTTATTTTATTAGGGAACTATTAGTCGTTTTTCTCAAAAATTTTTCTGAGATAGTATCTAAAATCTAATTAATCAATTCTGTTCCTAGTTTGTCTTGCTTGATTCGTTTGGATTTCATAAGCCCGCCAAGTGCCTTTTTAAACTGACCCTTTGAAATTCCGAAAGTCGTCTTAATATCCTCTGGCGAAGACTTATCATTTAATGTCATGAATCCTCCATTTGACTCTAAGTAGGTCAAGATCATTTGAGCATCATTTTCAAGCATCTCAAAAGAACGTGGTTTTAAAGAAAGATTTAGCGTCCGATCCACTTCACGAAAACCAATCACACGGGCATTGACAACTTCTCCAAGTCTCGGCTCAGAAAAGCGCTCACTTGGGTGAATGAAACCAAGCATATTATTTTCTGGAAGATAAACAAAAGTGCCACTCATTTTTAGACGGTAAACAATAGCAGGCAAAGATTGATTTTGCATATTGTTGTAAGCTGGAACGGCTATTTCTTGAAAGACTTCTGGTGAAGCTGGAATTGCCCAGATGCGATCTTTTTGATCCACATCTAAGTGAACATAGAGTTTGTCTCCTTTTTTAGGCCATAGTTCTTTCATCTCTGGCAAAATATCTAAGGATACAACAAAATTTTTGTCTGGTAGACCTGTGTCTAGAAAAACGCCAAGGTCACGCCGGACATCACTTACGGTTCCCCAACCATAAGTCGTACGAGTTGTTGCGACATCAGCTGTTGTCAGCCGTGCCTTTTGATGAAGGTCCGTATAAGCAAAGCCCTTGACTGTGTCACCAACCTTCTGATCTCCTTCAGATTTTGACAGAGCAAAAGTCACACCATCTTTTTGAACATAATAAGATTTGTCGTTTCCATCTGTTATAAGCCCTGTTATGACGGTTGCAAGTAAATTATTCATATTCATTTCCTTTATAAAATAAGAGGGAGCTACAATCTCAAAATCTTTGTTTGATTTGTTGCCCCCAGTCTATTTCAAATTACACTTCAAGTAATTCTTTTTCTTTATTTGCTGTCATTGTATCAATATGTTTTACAGCATCATCTGTTGCTTTTTGGATATCTTTTTCAAGTGATTTTAATTGATCTTCAGTAATCTCTTTACTCTTCTCTTGCTTTTTAGCTTCATCCATAGCATCACGACGAATGTTACGAATAGCAACTTTAGCATTTTCACCGACTTTTTTTACGTCTTTAGCAAGTTTTTTACGTGTTTCTTCAGTCAATGCTGGAATGACCAAACGAATCACCGTGCCATCATTAGCAGGGTTGATTCCTAGGTCTGAAGCGTTGATAGCATGCTCAATATCTCTCAATGATGACTTGTCAAATGGTGACACCAAAAGTACACGCGCTTCAGGGACAGTGATTGAAGCTAACTGGTTTAGGGGTGTAGGTACACCATAGTATTCAACTTGAATGCGATCCAATAAACCAGCATTTGCACGCCCTGCACGAATATTAGCAAACTCACGCGCAAGCGAATGGTGTGATTGCTCAAAGCGCTCACTTGCTTTTTCAATAATAGTGTTACTCATAACTTTGTTTATCTCCTTTAAGAATCTCTATTGGCATTTTTTATTCGAAACTGTTGTTCCGATGTTTTCTCCAAAGACAACACGTTTTATATTTCCTTGTTCATTCATATTAAAAACCACAAGGTCTATATCATTATCCATAGAGAGTGTAGATGCTGTAGAGTCCATGATTTTAAGACCCTTTTTTATAACATCTACATGTGTTAATTCTGCAAACTTAATGGCATTTACATCCTTTTTAGGATCAGCATTATAAACACCATCTACACCATTTTTTGCCATTAAGATAGCATCTGCTTCAATCTCCGCAGCACGTAAAGCTGCCGTCGTATCTGTTGAAAAATATGGTGACCCAGTACCAGCACCAAAGATAACGATACGTCCCTTTTCAAGATGACGAAGTGCACGTCCTCGTATGTATGGTTCAGCTACTGATCGCATAGAAATAGCCGTTTGCACACGTGTATCAACGCCTTCTTTTTGAAGACTGTCTGCCATTACAAGGGCATTCATAACAGTTCCCAACATCCCTGTATAGTCTGCTTGGACGCGATCCATACCAGCTTCTGATGCTGGTTCTCCACGCCAAAGGTTTCCTCCGCCAATTACAAGTGCAATCTCTACTCCAAAAGAATGAACTTCAGCAATCTCTTTAGCAATAATTTGAACGGTCGCAATGTCAATCCCGACACCCTGTTCGCCAGCTAATGCCTCACCAGATAGTTTTATTAATATGCGTTTATACTTAGGTTCCACTATGTCTTACTCCTTAATTTATCCATACTATTTTACCATAAATCTAGCTATATTTATAGTGAAACTTTTTTGTTTTTCATTTAATTGCTATCCTACTTTTTTAAGACACGTTTGCTTATGATACCATTTATCAGCTTTTACATGCAATTATAAAAAAGCAGCTCTTGCTAATAACAAGAGCTGTTTAACTCATTAAAATGAACTTGGATCTACTTTAACACCAACACCTTGTGTTGTTGTAATAGATAAGTTAGTCATATAAGTACCTTTTGCAGTAGCTGGTTTGGCTTTTGCAATAACGTCGTTGAATGCTTTAAAGTTTTCAACTAATTTATCTGAATCAAAAGATACTTTTCCGATGATTGCTTGTACGTTACCAGCTTTATCAGCACGGTAAGTAATCTTTCCGCCTTTAGATTCTTCAACTGCTTTAGCA
>CAZPYI010000071.1:0-11792 GCA_964590305.1 uncultured Streptococcus sp. | reverse complement strand
GTTGGTTTTTTTAATTTGCACTTAGACTGAGCTTTATGGACATTTTTTATCATTCTCCATAAACAAGAAAAAAGGATGCAAAATAGCATCCTCAAATGTCCAAACATAGTTCCTAATTTAATGGCCACTAAGCAACTATAGCTTTGGCAACTTCTTCTGTAATCATACGTGAAAAATATTGGGAAATATCTATTGTAGCTAACTTTTCCAAAATAGCATTATAATCATAGGGTTCACCTATAAGAAGCATCTCAATATCATCCACATCTCTAATACCAAAGAAATCTCCATAAATCTTGATGGATTTAATGATAGAGTTTTCAACATTGGCATAGGTTGTTATCTTGCCTGCTGGATATCGGACATCACGAGAAATGGTATATTCAGGAGCTTTACCATAAGTCCAATCCCATGTACCAAACTGCTCATTTGCTGACTGCTCGATTTTACGCAATTCATCTGGAGATAATTGATATTCCGTCATATCTGGATAAGAATCTTGCATCTTTTGGAAAAGGTTATCAGAAAAGTCATCAACTGTGATTTTTTCTGGCAGCTCTTTTAGAATATTAGTCACACGTGCACGGACTGATTTAACACCTTTAGATTCAATCTTGTCTTTGCTGACTTTAAGAGCATCGCCAAGCACTGACATATCAACATCAAATAACAAGCAACCATGATGCATCATACGACCTTTATAATAGGCTTGCGCATTGCCACAAATTTTTTTCCCATCAATTTCAATATCATTTCGTCCTGAAAATTCGGCATCAACACCTAGATCAGCTAAGGTTTCAATAACTGGTTGTGAAAAAGTTTTGAAATCAAAGGCACCTTCATCAGATTTATTTGAAATGATGGTATAGTTAAGATTGTTTAAATCATGATAAACGGCTCCTCCACCAGATAAACGGCGAACAACATGAATACCATGTTGTTCTGTGTATTCTGTATTAATTTCTTGAATAGCGTTTTGATGCTTACCAATGATAATGGCTGGTTCATTAATCCAGAGAATGAAAAGTTCATCCTCATCCATTAATTCACGAAAAGCATAGGCTTCAAGAGCAACATTATATGCTGGATTATTACTATGGTTGACAATATATTTCATCGTGAAACTCCTAAAATTTTGATAAGTGATTTTGAAAGTGCTTTCCCCTATTATATCAAAAGTAGCCAAATCTCGATTGAAATTTGACTACTTTATTTGCAACTATTGTCTTTAGATATTTGTAACTAGCATTCTAAAACAATAATGCAAATCAACTGGCACAATATGCTGTTTAGCGACGTTTTGGTGGATTATGGATAGCTTCACCTAAAACATCTAGGAAGGCTTCGTACATATTTTCTGAGAAAGTTGGATGCCCATGAATAGATTGTGCGACTTCATCAACCGTCAACTCATTTTCCATAATTGTTGATGCTTCATTGATAAGTTCAGCGGCTGCTGGTCCAATAATGTGAACACCAATAATTTCATGGTATTTTCTATCTGCAATGACTTTTACAAAGCCTTGAGCTTCATTTGAAGCAATAGCTCGTCCATTGCCAACGAAACTAGATCTACCAATAAGGACATCACCATACTGCTCACGCGCTTGATCTTCTGTGAGACCGACCATAGCAACTTCTGGATGTGTGTAAACTGCTGCTGGCGTGTATTTAAGGTTAGCTTTACGCGTATTGCCATGCATGGCATTTTCAGCGGCCACTTCTCCCATACGGTAAGCAGCATGAGCAAGCATTTTTCTTCCGTTGACATCCCCAGGAGCATAGATTCCAGGAATAGATGTTTCTTCATAGTCATTAACTTTGATACGGTTGCCATCCATAGCAAGGTTAAGATTTTCCAGCCCTTTTAATTGTGGGACACGACCGATAGAAAGCAATGCTTTTTCAGTGATAACTTCTGTCCCATCACTTAACTTAAGTGTCAAACGATTATCCGCTTCAACAATTTCTGCGACACCAACTGATGTTTTAAATGTCATCCCATGTTTAGTTGTCAATATTTTTTGTAATTCAAGAGAAACTTCTTTATCCATTGCTGGAATGATACGGTCTGCCATTTCAATAACAGTCACTTCTGTTCCGTATGAAGCGTAGACTAAACCAAGTTCGACACCAACAACACCACCACCCATTACAGCAAGTGTCTTTGGAATCTCACGTAAATCAAGAATATCATCAGAAGTCAACACAAGCTGTGATTGAATACCTGGAATATTGATACGAGAAACTTTAGAACCTGTTGCTAAAATAACACTGTTTCCTTTAATGGTTTCATTTCCAATAGTGACCGTTTTATCAGGATTTACTTGTCCAAGACCATTAAAGATAGTGACCTTATTAGCTTTTAGTAACCCTTTAACGCCACCAGTCAATGTTTTCACAACAGAGTTTTTGAAATCTACTGTTTTATCCATATCAATTGAATAATTAGTAGAGGCAAGGTTAATACCACGACCAGCAGCAATCTTGAGTCCATCAAGAATTTCGGCATTTTTCAAGTATGTTTTAGCTGGAATACACCCCTTGTTCAAACAAGTGCCACCAAACTCTGACTTTTCAACGATAGCAATTTTTCCACCCAATTGAGCACCACGAATAGCGGCATAATAACCAGCAGGACCACCGCCAACAACGATGATATCGTACTCATCGGCAGCTAGTTGTGCTTTCTGTGCTTGAGGACTACTTGCAAGTGGACTTGCAGGAACTTCCAGACCAGCAGCTTTCAATTCAGCAGTAGCTTGTGCCACTTGTTGGCTTTCTGAATCAGAAGAATTGTCTGTATCTACAACTTCTCCTGCTTCCCCAATATAACCAATAGCCTTTGTTACTGGAACAACTTCTCCTGCTGGATACACAATTTTCAAAAGAACACCGGAATCTTCCGCTTCAATTTCCATATTTGTCTTATCCGACATGATTTCAAGGAGAATATCACCTTCGTTGACCTGATCACCTTCATTTTTTTTCCATTCGATGATTTCGCCTTCTTGCATATCAACGCCAAGCTTTGGCATAATAATTTCTACAGCCATTCTCTTTTCCTCTATTTCCTATTATTAGATATTACGTTATGACAGATAACTACCGAAGAGTTCCAAGATATCCTGTACTCAATACCTATCCTCAAGTTTTCTGCCATACTGTTTTATAAGCTCAATATGATTTGTTTCAGTGACTTCAAATCAGCAATTCAAGTGGATTTTCTAAGAGTTTTTTCAAATCAACCATAAACTTAGCACCATTCATCCCGTCAACAAGACGATGGTCAATTGTTAAGCAAAGTGCCATAATTGGTCGAATCACTATCTCACCATCAACCACAACTGGCGTTTGAACGGTTGAGGAAACGCCTAAGATTGCTGAATTGGGTTGATTGATGATTGGGTTGAAAGATTTTGTGCCAAACATTCCTAAATTAGTGATGGAGAATGTTGAGCCTGACATTTCTGCTGCTTTCAGTTTTCCTGCTTGTGCTTTCTTGATAACATCTTTTGAAGCCACAACAAAGTCTGACAAGCTCATTTTATCAGAACCGTGGACAACTGGAACAATCAAACCGTCATCAAGTCCAACCGCAATTCCAAGATTGACAAACTTATGAAGTTCAATCTCTTGCGCATCATTAATCAAGGAAGCATTGAGATAGCGGTGTTCTTCTTTCATCAAAGTTCTAACAACTGCCAAACCAATCAAATCAGTAAAGGTTGCTTTCAAACCCGTTTTATTCATGACTGGTTCAATAATTTGTTTGCGCAAAGCCATGAGGTTGGTCATATCAATATCATAATTGAGAGTGAAGGTTGGTGCAGTCAAATAAGAATGGGTCATTCCTTTAGAGATTGCCTTTCTCATGGCACTCATCTTAATAACTTCTACACCTTCGGGTAGTTTTTTAACCTCAGGTTTGCTAGTTTCAACTGGAGTTGTTTCAGATTTGCTGGCTACACTTGCTTTTAGAAGAACTTCTATATCATCTTTGACAATTTTGCCGGCAAAACCTGTCCCAACAACCGTTGCTAAATCAATTCCTTTATCTTCTGCAATTTTTCGAGCTAGTGGTGAGACTTTGACTTGAGATTCTTTGAAGTTTTCAATATCTTTTTTATGAATTCTACCAAATGGGCCACTTCCAGAAACACTATTGAGATTGATTCCTTTATCAGAAGCTAGTTTACGTGCTGCTGGAGTTGCTCTCACTTCTCCTTCTGGAATAGTTACGATTGGAATTGGGGGAGCTTTTGGTGTTGAGGGGTGGCTATTTTCTTCCACAGCAACCTCTGCAACTTCTTTCGAAACAGCGCTAGCGCTCGTGTCAACAACTTCTCCTTGTGCTCCTATAAATCCAATCACTTCTGTGACAGGAACAACCTCACCATCACCATGAACAATCTTCAAGAGAATACCAGAATCTTCGGCTTCTATCTCCATATTGGTCTTATCTGACATGATTTCAAGGATGATATCACCTTCATTGACAGGATCACCTTCTTGTTTTTTCCACTCGATTATCTCACCTTCTTGCATATCGACACCGAGTTTTGGCATGATAATTTCTACTGCCATCTTACACTCCTTTTTCTATTATTTAGAATGATGCACTCTAGCATCAAACAGAATACTATGGTGTAATCAGTTTACAAGCCATTATTTGCCATTTTATAAATAGCAGCTTTGATCTTTTCAACATCTGGTAAAATTGCTTGCTCAAGAACACGTGCATAAGGAACTGGGACATCTTCGGAAGCTAAGCGGACAATTGGATGATCAAGATAGTCAAAAGCTTCACTTTCAGAAATCATTGCTGAAATTTCTCCGATGAACCCGCCTGTTTTGTAAGCATCATTGACTAACATCAACTTACCTGTTTTTTTGACAGACTCTATAATAATATCTTTATCCAGTGGAATCAATGTCCGTGGGTCAACAACTTCAACAGCTATCCCATCAGCAGCAACTTCTTCTGCCGCTTGAAGCACGCGCTCAAGCATACGACCGTAAGAGACGATTGTCAGGTCGCTTCCTTGACGCTTAATTTCTCCCTTGCCCAATGGAATGTAAAAGTCTGGGTCTTGAGTAACCTCTTCTTTTTTTCCATAGAGTGCTTTCGGTTCCATAAAAATAACGATATTGTTATCTTGAATGGATGATTTTAACAAGCCTTTAGCATCGTTTGCATTTCCTGGGGCTACTACTTTAATGCCCGGTATATGTGCTACCCAAGCTTCAAGTGATTGCGAGTGTTGAGCAGCTGAGCCAATTCCAGAACCTGATGCGACACGGAAAGTCGCAGGTGTTTTAAGACCTCCACCAAACATGTAGTTATTTTTGGCACCGTTATTAACAATGGCATCAAGGGCAATCGTAATAAAGTCCATGAAAGTCAAGTCAACAATAGGGCGAAGTCCAGTGATGGCGGCTCCTATGGCACTTCCTGCAATAGCAGCTTCTGATATGGGCGTGTCTTTGACACGTTTGGCACCGAACTCTTCAAACATACCAACAGAAGTTCCAAAGTCCCCTCCGTAAATCCCAACATCTTCACCCATTAGAAAGATGTTTTCATCCTTTCGCATTTCCTCACTCATAGCAAGGTTTATGGCTTCACGCAAAGCCATTACTTTTGATTCAGTCATTATATTCTCCTAATTGCTTATAGAATGATTTACTTGTCCAATTTATTCTTGAAAAACATATTATATAAATCATCACAAACTCTATTGATAAAAAGTACAAAGCCAGCTACTTCGCTTAATCAACCCAAACATCTTCAAATGCTACTGAAATATCTGGATCAGGACTATTTTGAGCAAATTCATAAGCATCATCAATTTCCTTAGCTACCTGAGCTTGAATGGCATCTAATTCTTCAGCACTTGTGATTTTTTCTGTGAGTAAGTAGTCACGATACTTGAGGAGTGGATCTTTTTTCTTCCAAGCATCTACTTCTTCTTTTGTACGATATTTACCAGCATCAGCCGTAGAATGGCCAAACCAGCGATAAGATTCAACTTCAACTATTACAGGTCCATTTCCAGAACGTGCGTGTTCAACAGCTTCAGCCATTGTTTCATATACAGCAACCACATCATTGCCATCTTTGCAATACAAACCCGGAATCCCATAGGCATCCGCACGTGTATATAGATGAGGTGTGTTTGTCGCCTTAGCGATATCCATAGAAATACCGTAACCATTATTGATGATAAAGAAAATAACAGGTAATTTCCAAGTTGCTGCCATATTAACTGATTCATGGAAAGAACCTTCATTAGTGGCACCATCACCTGAAAATACAACAACAATGTTATTGGTTTCTTTGTATTGTTGTGTCAGAGCTGCCCCGACTGCAAGAGCGTAACCTCCACCAACAATACCATTCGTGCCGTAATTCCCTTTCTCAAAGTCAGCCAAGTGCATTGAACCACCACGACCTTTTGAGACTCCTGTTACTTTACCTGCCAACTCTGCCATCATTTTATTCAAATCCATATCTTTAGCAATTGATTGCCCATGACCACGGTGGTTTGAAAAAATAATGTCATCATAAGTAAGATGCGAAATTGCACCAACACTTGCCGCTTCCTCACCAACAGAAAAGTGAGTCATTCCTTGAACAAACCCACGACGCACTAATTTATTGATACGCATATCAAACTCACGAATACGTTCCATTTTTAAAAACATTTCTAAGTGTTTCTCTTTAGACAAAGTCATTTTATGCCCTCCAAATATCTTTATTACCCTTTAATAATAAAAGAAAAAATCACAAAGTGCAAGTATTTGAACCGCTTTCTTTCCGCGGTTTTACAGCGTTTGTTGTTATATAAAATAACTTTTTCACAAACTTTTTGTTATGATACAGATGACAAGTAAGAATTAATAAAAATGAACACCTTATTTTTTAAGAATACTAACTAATTTTGACTCCATATCATAATAAGCTCTTTTTGGTTTGTATTTTTATCAGTTTGCTTATTCTGAATTTCAAAATTTTGTGATAAGTAAAATTTAACAGCCTTAATATTTTTTTCATAAACGGCTAAGCTCAGAGCCGTTTTTTCTTTCTTAACAGCGTTCAGCAGTTGAGTTCCTATCCCTAGACCTCTATATTCTTTTTCTACAAATAAACCAGCAATATAGTTATTTGACAAACCAATAAAGCCTATAATTTTATTTTTATCTATGTATGAATAGATCTCTGCACCAGCTAAAGATTCCTTTACAAATAACAAATTCTGATGCCAATACTCATTATCTATAAAAGAATGAGCTTCAATATTACTATATAGCCAGATACTGACTAATTCGTCTAGTTGCTCATCGCTTATGTTGGTCATTTTTTTAATCACAATTTATACTCACTTCTAATTGATTTATTCCAATAAATTATACCATAGTAGAGCTATTGAATAACGTATTTTACACGGGAAAGAGACAAGATAAAGACTACAATTTTGCCTAAACAGAGTATTATTGTCAGTGGGTTATAGATGAAATCTACAATTACTAACAATTATGAGAACACTTATGAACAAAAACACTTTGACAATTAAAGAATGTACAGAAATAGATTTAAATCAAATGACAGACATAACAATTGCCCATTGTCGGTTATCATAAGATGATGGCAATACTAGATGTAGTAACTCCAGTATTAACCAGAAGAACATTTTGGGTGATGAAATAGGTAAGAAACGAAAGCGGATCTTAAAAATTGAACGCCATTACAATTTTATAGCAGTTTGAACAAATAAAAAGTGAGTAGCGTATTATGGCTACTCATTTATCTATATTATAGTGATTGCAGGGTGACTATCTACCTAAACCTAAATCCCAATTCTTATCTAATATGTAAAAATGGAACTGTCGCGTTTTTATCATCAATAAGAACTTACCCCAAAGTGATACCAGCATCTGCCAATGCTAATTCAACAACTTCCATAACATCTAAACTATGTTGGTAACGTCGGTGTGCTTCTTCTATGTCATTCTCTTGAATAATTTGATTGAAATACTTGAACTCTTCAAACATGCGGTGGGCATGGATTTTATTATCAACTGTCATAGAATCACCACCATAATAGGTTAGATCAAAGTTCTCTACGATATTGTTTGAACTTGTTGTCTCAATAAAGCCTTCAGTACCTTGAATGCTTGTTTGAACATTTGTTGTTGAATCTTTCGCACCTACACAGACAATTTTTTTGTCATCATAATCTAGCACAAGAATACCAGACGTATCAATATCTCTTTCAACGTTAGCATGATAACTTACTGATTTTGGCAAACCAAACAAACCAATAACAAAATGAATATTGTAGATATTGATATCCATTAATGCACCACCGCCAAATTTGGGATTAAAAGCTGGTAAAACAGTACCTTCTTTAAAGGCATCATAACGTGATGAGTATTGCGAGTAATTACAAGTAACAAGTTTAATGTCACCCAATGTAGGTAATGTTTCTTTGATAGATTGATAATTTGATAGGTATTGATTTGTAATAGCTTCAAGTAAAATCAATTCTTTTGAAAAAGCAAGTTCACCTAATTCTAGTAATTGAGATTTACTTAAAGTGAATGGTTTTTCACAAATGACATTTTTCCCATTTTTCAAAGCTTTTTTTGCAAAAACATAATGCAAGTGATTTGGCAAACCGATGTACAAGGTATCCCAGTCACTGCTTTCTAGACAATTATCAAAATCTGTATAATATCCCTTCACATCGTATTTTTCACAGAGTTCTTTCATCGACTCAATGTCCACTTCTGTCCCAATAATGGCTTCAAAGTCAATGCCTTCTAAATCTTGACTGATTGTCAGAAAATCTTTGACAATCATGCCTGCACCAATAATAGCTAATTTCATTTTTTTACCTCTCTTTTTATAAGTTCTCTAAGGAAATAATATTCCTTCATTTATAAGTTTTATAGTCTTGCTAATGAGCTGTTCCAGATGTAATCTACAACAAAACGAGACGACGTTTTTGAATTTAATTTACTTTTCAGTTATTTGCTCCTCTTCTTTTTCTAAAGCAATCTTATCTGCAATTCTAAAAAATGGATAGTAAGTGAGAAGACTCATCAAAATCTGTAGCCCATTCAAACACGCACCTCGCCAGCCTGCGAGAAGGAATCCAGAAATAATTGGAGGTGTTGTCCAAGGTATCGTGACCCCATTGGTAAGAGGGACTAGACCTACTGCCATAGCAATGTAAGCAATAATTCCAAGTACTATAGGAGCAAGAATAAAGGGAACAATCAGCAAGGGATTCATAACAACTGGAATGGCAAAAATAATCGGTTCATTAATACTAAACATCTGCGGAATCACTGACAATTTTCCTAAAGCTTTAAACTTTGCTGATCTAGATGCAAAGAGTAAAAGTAGACACAAACCTATGGTTGCACCAGAACCACCTACTTTGACAAAGTTAAAGTAAAATTGAAAATTTACAATGTTTGGTAATACATGACCACTTGCAAAAGCAGTCGCATTCTCTGAAGTCAATGTCATCCAGATCGGTTGTAAGACACTGCTAACGATGTTCCCACCATTGATGCCAAATAACCACATGACTGACTCTAAAAATGACGTTATTAATAGAGCTGGAAACGTTGCACCTAACTTTACAAGCGGAATTTGAAAAATTGTACTAATAAAATATTGTAAATTATCAAACGATGTCGCTTGAAATCCGATTCTGATAGTATTAAATATAAGAATCACAATGATGACTGGAATTACGTTAGCAAAGGATTTTGAAACATTTGGTGGCACTGATTTCGGCATCTTTATTGTAACATTTTTGCTTCACAAAAGTGTAATATCTCTACAGTCAAGATAGCAACAAGTATGCCAGTAAATAATGTTGACGAACCAAGTGACTCAATTGAGAAACCCGACCCCAATTCTGGATCAATAAAATCATGAATCGGAGTTATAAGAAAGAAGGCTGCCAATGCACTCATTATAGTACTGAAGTCGTCTAAAAGTTTATAATGTTTTGCTAAGCTACCTGCAACACCTACGATGATATAAACAGTCATCATCCCCATAGTAGCTTGATTAGGAATAGTAAATATCTCTTGCCACGACTCCCCAAATGCTGCTTGCATAAAAGTAGTATAGACTTGGATAGGCAGATTTGCTAAAAGAAGAAATATAGACCCTGCAATAAACAGTGGCATAGCAGCAATAAAAGCTGTTCTTATCGCTACAATGTAACGATTGCGATCCACCTTGACTGCTAGAAAACGCAATCTCTTTTCAAAAGAAGGCATTAATTTCTTCACTTTACAATTTACTTTCTTTCATTTGACGAATACCCTCTTCAAGCATCTCAATTTGACAAATTGTTTCTTCATCTTTAACAAGTTTTTCCTTACCATTGATGATAGAGTCATAGGCTGCCTGATAGACACGGCTGTAATCTCCAACTTCTGAGACAACCTTTTCTTCATGATAAACCCCATTGTCATCACGATAAGTCAAGGTGCCGTAATGTTCTGGAAAATCTAAACCAAAATCAGGATTTGTTGGCATGTAAAAATGTTTCAAATCTACTTCTTGCCTATCTTTTGTTTCTTTAACAAACATCCCATTTTTACCATAAGCAACAAAGCTTGGTCGCTCCTTGATTCTAAAATAACTTGATTTAACGGATACCTTTATCAAACCATAATAGAGATCCAAATCAAAATAATCATTCATACGGTCTGGACCTAATAGTTGACGGACATCATAGTGGACTGAGTCTGGTTTCCCGAAATAAGAAATAGCTTGGTCTAATGTGTGACAGGCATGTCCATAAAGATAACTTGTATCTATAGAAAATTCCTGAACACTATTTGGAGTTTCTGGCCGGAAATAGTCGTAGTGCATTTCAACTTCTAAGAGATCACCTAGAACACCACTATTAATAACTTTCTGAACGGTTAAAAAATCTGAATCAAAGCGACGATTTTGATAAGCTTGAACAAATAAACCTTTTTCTTTTGCTAGAGCAAAGAGTTCTTTGGCTTCGGCTACAGTCTCAGTAAATGGTTTTTCAACAAGCGTGTTTTTCCCAGCTTCCAGACACCGTTTGGCAACAGAAAAGTGAGCAGAAGAAGGAATTGAGAGAACTACCAATTGGATATCATCATCATTTAATATATCATCGATATCATCTGTATAATGAACACCCTCGATAGGTTCCCAAGGACTTGCCCCTTGAGAATAAATTGTTTTAACTTTAATGTCTTTTATTTTTCTTGCGAAGGGTAAGTGGTAACGATTGGCACTCTTCCCATTTCCAATGTAAGCAATTGTTAACATATTAATTTCCTCTTTCTTTCCGATATAGGGCAAGTGCCTGATCAAGGATTTTTTCCCCCGCCATCATACCATAATCTTCCATATCAATAGCAGCGATTGTCAGATTTGGATAAGTCGTTTGAAAGTCCTCTTGCAAATAAGAAATTTGCGGTCCTAATAAAAGAATATCAGTGTCACCTTCAAATGTATCGAAGTTTCCTTCAGCGACAGCATGAATGTCCACCTATATGCCTTGAGCTTGTGCTACTTCTTGCATTTTAGTCATCAGCATGGAAGCAGAAAAACCACCTGAACATGCTAAAGTGATAGCTATCATAACATTCTCCTATTTGTTCTTATACAAATCAATTATTTCATTTGCTAAATCTTTAACGGTAATAGCATTCATCAAATGATCTTGGGCATGAATTAATAATAAACTGAACTCTGTCTTATCACCACTAGCTTC
>CAZPYI010000070.1:0-11990 GCA_964590305.1 uncultured Streptococcus sp. | reverse complement strand
CACTAAACCTGTAAGCACCATCAATGGCTACTGGAATAGTATTACCTACTGCAACCAATTGAACAATCCTTGCTTTCTGAAGAGCTTCTAGGATGTTACTAAATTCTGTTTCATCAATAAATGAAACCGTCTGCGTGAGTTCTTCAATCTTATTAGCTAGAATATTTTGCAGTGATTGCCCAATCTCCGATTTTGAAATTGTATTTGACGTAGGAAAATTTGAATCGCTTTCAACAATTTCTTTCGCCAAACTAATTTTCAAATGGTGAAAACCATCAACATGACACTTTTTACAGAATCGTGAAATAGTTGCTACACTGGTTCCGCATGCTTGAGCTAATTCACCAATAGTCATATTAACCACTTCTGCATGATGTTGGATAATATAGTTGGCTATTTTTTTCTCTTGTTCAAAAAAGCTATCATATAAAATATGAATGGTATCCATGACAGATTGTTGTTTTTCCATGTCCTTCTCCTTGACGAAAATAATTTTCATACTCTTATCATATCGGTTTCCCTTATTTTGTCAAGTAAAGAAAAACTGCAGACAACCTTGAAGGTCACCTACAGTTTTATGTTTTGCTTATTTTGAATTTTCTACTGCTGCTGTTACAAAGGCAGTATAGAGTTCTTCTGCGTGATTGGGACGACTTTGGAGTTCTGGATGATATTGGGCTGCTACAAAGAATTTCTGCTCAGGCAATTCAATCACTTCCATCAGACGATTATCTGGCGACACACCTGAGAAAACGAAACCAGCTTTTTCAAAGTCATCACGGAATTTGGTATTAAATTCATAACGATGACGGTGACGACGTTGAATAACTTCTTGATTATTATAGACCGCTGCTGCTCTTGACCCGACTTTTAATTTACATGGATAGAGACCTAAACGAAGCGTTCCTCCCATATCTTCAATATCGATTTGATCTCGCATAATATCAATGATTGGATATTTTGTTTGTGGGTCAAGTTCGGCCGAATTAGCACCCTCCATATTAAGGACATGACGAGCATATTCAACACAGGCTAATTGCATACCTAGACAGATACCGAGCATTGGCACATCATTTTCACGCGCATATCGGATTGCTTGAATTTTCCCTTCTGTGCCACGATGTCCAAATCCACCGGGTACAATAATACCATCTGCATCTTCTAGAAGTTCTGCAACATTACTTTCATCAACATCATTAGCGTTAACCCATTTTAAATCAATAGCAGTATTGTTAATATAACCCGAATGTTTAAGGGCTTCAACAACTGAAAGATAGGCATCAGGTAACTCAACATATTTCCCAACAAGTGCAATTTTTGTTGCTTTTTTAAGATTCATGACCTTAGTTACCATAGCAGACCATTCTGTCATATCCGCTTTAGGAACATCAAGCTTCAAATGATCGCAGACGATTTGATCCATATTTTGAGCTTGCAAATTAAGCGGAATTTGGTAAATGTGTTCCACATCAAGCGACTCAATCACAGCTTCGGGTGCAACATCACAAAATTGTGCTAATTTATTCTTGATATTTTGACCAGCGGGTTGTTCTGTACGGATAACCAACATATTAGGCTGAATGCCTAGCCCACGCAACTCTTTCACTGAGTGTTGTGTCGGTTTTGTTTTCATTTCCCCAGCAGCTTTTAAGTAGGGGAGCAGTGTTGTGTGGATATACATGACATTTTCTGAGCCAACATCAGCCTTCATTTGCCGAAGCGCTTCAAGGAATGGCAAGCTTTCAATATCACCAACAGTCCCACCAACTTCAGTGATAATAACATCAGAGTCTGTCGTTACAGCAGCACGTTTGATTTTCTCTTTTAAAGCATCTGTGATATGAGGAATTACCTGAACAGTTGCTCCAAGGTACTCACCTTTACGCTCTTTACGAAGAACTTCGCTATAGATTTTTCCAGTTGTCACATTTGAATATTTATTGAGATTAATATCAATAAAACGTTCATAGTGTCCAAGGTCAAGATCTGTTTCAGCACCATCATCAGTCACGTAAACTTCCCCATGTTGATAAGGGCTCATTGTTCCTGGATCGATATTAATGTAGGGGTCAAATTTTTGAATCGTAACTTTTAGACCACGATTTTTCAGCAAACGACCCAAACTTGCTGCCACGATACCTTTACCGATAGAAGAAACCACACCACCAGTGACGAAAATGTACTTTGTCAAATCAATACTCCTTATATTTACGATAGAAAGGGTTAGAAACCCAATTCAAAAGATAATTCATTTTCAGTCAGAGAAACCAGATTTAGTAAATCATTTTCAATCATCTTTTAGTGATTTCAGGTTTATAACAGTCATGAATTAAATCAACAATTGCTAAAATAATGAGGAAAAACAAAACAGCCCCCTATTACTAGGGAGCTTTACTCGACCTCATGAAGAGGTGCCCGAATAATAATATAAACTATAATGGTGAATTTGTCAAATGATAAAATGCTTTAAATTTTTCCATGTTTGAAAATTGTACTCAGAAAAAGCAAGAGAGCTTTTCTATTTTTCGTCTGAATAATCCTCTTCATCTTCGTCATCTTCTTCGTCGTCATCTTCTTCATTGATAACAACATCTTCTTCAATGTCATCATCTGTGATGATTTCATTGATTTCAGAATCATAAGACTCCACTTCAGATTTTTCATCATCAGGATCTTCTTCATCATAATCTGAATCTGAATTTTCAGGTATTAAATCTTCATCTTCTGGATCATCATCTGAGTAGTCAATGGCATCCTCATCGCCATCCATAAAGGCATTAACACGCTTATTTTTTCGTTTTGCTGTAGCACCCTCTTCGTCTTCAAGCGTGATAATTTCTTCATCAATCTCATCAATTGCATACCATGAACGCAATCCCCATTTATTATCTCCGAGTGGGATAAAACTACCATCCACATTTAAGTCAGAATAAAAAAAAGGTAAAATTTCACGAATATCTGCATCAGATTTTTCAAGATAAGTTTGAATATCATTTACAAGATCATTAAAATAAATACCATGATCACGTCCTTGTTTTTCTAAAATAGCACGAGCCACTTCAACCATTGAGAGCTCACTTTTTTCTTGTCCAGTAAATACTTCTAATTCCAAGACGATTCTCCTTGTTTAATTTTAGGATATGGGCAAATACCCACAAAAAACCGATTTTCTTATTTTATCGTTATCCTTTATTCTACGCTAAATTTATCAATTCGTCAAAAGATTTATAAATTTTCTCTGAACTAATACACTTTCTAAAATTTAGCAGCCCTTTTTAGTACTACTCAACAAAAAGTATCAGGCAATTCCTTTGGAATTGCCTGATACTTTTTTTACAATTTACTGGCTTATTTCACTTTAGCTGAGCTTGTAATAAGCTCAACAGCTTTTTTCATTGCAATATCATGTTTAAGCATGTCAACTGATAGAAGTGAACGAACTTGTTCAAGCTCCATACCATATTCAGAAGCAAGGTTAGTGATTTCACTTTCGATTTCTTCATCACTTGCTTCAAAGTTTTCTGCCTTAGCAATAGCCTCAATAACAAGATTTGTTTTTACACGTTTATCAGCATCAGCTTCATATTGTTTGTGAAGATCCTCTTCACTTGAACCTGTTAATTGATAATACATTTCTGGTGAAATTCCTTGTTGCTGCATATTACCCATAAATTCATTCATAGCACGGTGAACTTCATCGTGAAGCATTTCTTCTGGCAATTCAACAATTTCAGCATTTTCAACTGCTAATTCAAGCGCAGCACCCTCAACAGCATCTTCATAGGCAGTTTCTTTTGATTCTTCAAGTTCTTTCTGATATTTTGCTTTCAATTCATCCAGAGTATCAACTTCTTCATCAATATCTTTAGCTAATTCATCGTCAAGAGCTGGCACTTCTTTTGCTTTTACTTCGTGTATTTTTGTAACGAATTTAGCATCTTTACCTGCAAGATCCTCTGCCTGATAATTTTCTGGGAATGTTACATTTACATCAATAGTTTCACCAGCTTTTTTGCCAACTAATTGTTCTTCAAAACCTGGAATAAATTGACCTGAGCCAAGTTCAAGAGAGAAATTATCTCCTTTTCCACCATCAAACTCAACACCATCAACTGAGCCTAGGAAATCAATCACAACAGTATCACCTTCTACTGCTTCATCTTCTTTAAGAACTAACTCAGCAAGATTGTTACGTTCATGCTCGATTTTTTCATCAATTTCTTCATCAGTAACTTCTTTAGTTGCTTCTACTGAAACTTCAAGATCTTTGTAATCCCCAAGGTTTACCTCTGGTTTTGTAACTACTTCAGCAGTCAGTGCCCATTCTTCCCCTTTTTCCATTGAAGCAACATCAATTTTTGGTTGTGCAACAACGTCAAGACTAAGCTCAGCTACTGCTGCTTCATAGGCTACTGGTAAAATAGCGTTTAAAGCATCTTCATAAAGGGCTTCTTCACCAAATTTTTGATTAAATACCGCACGTGGCATATGACCCTTACGGAATCCTGGAACGTTTAGATCTTTTTTGATTTTATTAAATGCTTGATCAAGAGCAGGTTGAATCCTATCTTGACCAATTGTGAATGTTATCACGCCACGATTTGTGGCTTTGTTTTCGAATGATACAGACATGAAGTCATTTCTCCTTAAAATTTTGTATACAGTTTAGTTTATCACATTTCACATGCTTTTGAAAGTTTTTTATATAAAAGAAAGGCAAGTTCCGCATGGAATAAGCTATAATAATTCTCCACTAGACAAGTTTTTCTAGATATTTCATTTAGGGCTTGATAGAATGGTTATTTTTTAATAAACTATTAGGTATGAACATCATTTCAAAATATCTAAAGCAGGTTCAGATTGATCAAATTTTAACTAATCTTTTCTCAAAATCTGTTTCTCTCATTCTTATTTTTATCCTCTTTTTCATCGCAAAGCGAATAGCAAGTTGGGCTTTTAAATTGACTGTTGAGAAATCCATCGTGCTTTCTCATCAAAACGAAGCACGTCAAAAAACTCTCATCAAATTACTCCACAATGTTATGAATTATGTGCTCTATTTTTTCTTGATTTATTGGATTTTGAGCGTATTAGGGGTCCCAATTTCTAGCCTTCTCGCTGGAGCAGGGTTGGCCGGGGTTGCCATTGGACTCGGTGCTCAAGGCTTTCTGTCTGATGTTGTTAACGGCTTCTTCATTCTTCTGGAAAATCAATACGATGTCGGTGATTCAGTCGAGATTGATCAGGTCATTGGTAGCGTATCTAGTGTAGGTATCCGCACCACGCAAGTACGTGGACTGGATGGCACACTGCATTTTATTCCTAATCGTAATATTACTATCGTCAGCAATAAGTCTCGTGGGGATATTCTCGCACAAATTGATATTCCAATTTTTGCTCACACTGATTTAAAACAGATGACAGATATTATCAAATCTGTGAATGATGAAAATCTTCTAAAATATCCTGAAATTACAGGAGTTCCAAATGTTCTCGGTCCCCAAACGCTAAAAACTGGGCAATTGGTCTTTCGTGTTGGAATCTTCGTGAAAAGCGGGACTCAAAATCACATCTACTCTGAGTTTTATCGTCTTTATCAAGCAGCCTTAGTTGCAAACAAGATCCAACTTCCAACAGTTAACACGACTTCAACTACAAATCCCTGACTTATAAGTCAGGGATTTGTAGTTTTCTTTAAAATTTGCGAATTGGATCTGTTGTATAACCAGCGCGTGAGCCACCAATTAACTTGGGACGGCTTGCCAAAGCGGTCACATGAGCACCACCAAGTTCTCGTTGAACAGGAACCAATGGGACTTGAACACGTTTGATATGCATGCCTATACTAGTGTCACCAATATCAATGCCTGCGTGTGCAATCAGTTCTTCAACCTCAACAGGATCTGACATAAACTTAAATGCCGCAACTTGTCCACTACCCCCGGCATGTAGATTAGGTAAAACATTCACAATTTCTAAATCTTTTTTGTCAGCTATATCCCGCTCCACTACAAGTGCACGGTTAAGGTGTTCACATCCCTGTACCGCTAAGTATATACCACGACTGGTTGTTTCTTCTAAAATCGTTTCTATAATGACTTCACCAATCTCAGCACTTGAATTTTTTCCAATCACACCACCAGCAACCTCGCTAGAAGATAGTCCAATAACGAAAATTTGACCTTTTTTTATATGACTACGGTCAAGAATATCAATCACAATGGCACGTGTTTGTTCTTGTAAGTTTTGTAAATTCATCAATTATACCTCACTTCGTGATTATTATAGCAGAAAGAGAATCAACTTACCATTAACTTTAATTAATAGAAGCTAGTCCTACTTCATAGAAGTAATAGGCACTAATCATTTATTTGCTTATTCAATCAATTGTTCTGTCATTTCTAGCCATACCCGTAAAACTAATTATTCTGAAATCGTTTAAAGGAAATATAGGCAATATAACCAATCAACATTCCAAAAAAGTTTTGGCAAACATTTCCCCAAATTCCTGCCAATGCGCCACCAAGTCCATAACCCAAGAACAGTGATCCTATAAAATACCAGCCAACCATGGCTATCGAAGCAAAAACAAGACCTAAAATGCGCTTAGCACCTGTCCATCCGCCAAAGAACCCTTGCGCTCCGTGAGCAATTAAACTGTGAAACATCCATTGTGGATAACCAGCCAAAAGGTCAATAAGAAAACCTGATAAGCCACCTACAATAGCACCTTGACGTGCACCTAAATAAAAGGCGGTGAAATAGATACCTGCATCTAACAATGTTAAAAATCCTGTTGGTGTTGGTACCATAATAAAGCGACCTAATACGATTGTCAAGGCTGTTAAAACCGCCAATAATGTTAATTCTCTGATATTAGTCTTTTTCATAATTTTGTCTCACTCCATATTCATTTGACTGTTCAATCGCATGATAAACAAAAGTTTTCGCTTCTTTGACAGCTTCTTTAACTGTTTTTCCTAGTGCCAAATGACTAGCAATACTGGAAGCAAAGGTACAACCTGCACCGTTATTATTGCGATGAAGGACTGGGCTGGATAATTCTAGCATCTCTTTTCCATCATAGAAAAGATCAATTGCCTGATGCTTGTCTAAGCGTGAACCACCTTTAATAACAAGAAATTTTGCTCCTTTATCATAGAGAACTTGGGCAGCTTTTTTCATATCTGAAAGTGTTGTAATTGTCATATCAGATAGAATTTCGGCTTCTCGAAGATTAGGTGTCGTAATACTCACATAAGGTAGCAAATCAAGCAGCCTCTTTTTCATAAGTGATGTGGCAGCATCTCCATTTTCCTTAAATACCAGCACTGGATCAAGTACTATAGGAATCTCAGAATATTTTTTGATGAAAGCTAATGTTTGATCTGCTATTTCCACCGAAGGCAACAATCCAATTTTAATCGCTGAAAAAGGGACTGCTGAAAGGCTCTTCAACTGTTTCTCAAATAGCCAACTGGGCGCCTCAATAATTTCAAAACCCGATGCATCAATACTGGTCATACATGTTTGTGCGACAAAACCAAATAGACCACTTCGATTAAAGGTTGCCAAATCAGCCTGAAAACCACCTCCACTTAGCACATCATTGCCCGCTATTGTCAATATATAATTAGTCTTCATAGATGATCTCCTTAAGATAAAGTCCATTCCCGGCAGCTGTAGGTCCTGCAAGATCGCGATTTTTAGAAGCTAAAATTGTCTTGATTTGACTGACTGGCATCCGACCATTTCCAATTTTAAGTAAGGTTCCTACCATATTACGAACTTGCTTATATAAGAAGCCGTTCCCAGTAAAGCTAAAAATCACTAAATGTTTCTCATCATCATATCGAATGGTTGCTTCACTAATGGTGCGGACTTTGTTTTCAACACTTGTTCCCGAAGCTGTAAAGCCAGTGAAATCGTGTTCCCCTTCCAAGTCCCTAATTGCTTCTATCATACGAGACATATCTACCTGATAAGGAAAATGTGTCGCATAATGACGCATCATTGGATTTTTAGGACGACCAATATCTACTAAAAATTCGTATGTCTTGCTATGTTTATTGTAGCGAGAATGAAAATCATCAGAGACTTGTTCTACTGATACGACATCAATATCTTCAGGTGCCTGTGTATCTAAGCCAAAGCGCAATTTTTCAAAATCACGTTCCTGAGGCAAATCAAAGTGAATAACTTGCCCGTAAGCATGAACCCCAGAATCTGTCCTACCTGCACCATGAATTTTAACAAATTGACCACTATTTAATTTTTGTAAGGTTTTTTCTAGTTCTTCTTGAACTGACCGTTCCTTTGTCTGCCTTTGGAAACCTGCAAAAAGAGTTCCATCATATGAAATAGTTGCTTTATATCGTGTCATAGTTAGCATTATAACACTTTTTTTAGGAGTTCAAAAGTAGACCTCAATAAATTGAAATGACAACGCTTTATTTTAAGCCTAAGAACCTTAGAATAATATAAATGACTCAAAGCTTCATTTAAGATCTCTCAAACAACATCTGATGATCTCCCACTTTCCATCCTTGAAGATGAAAAAACCTCCCAAATAAAATTAGGAGATTCTATGTCAGACTACATTCTTTTTAAGTATACTATCACTCTAACGTCAGGAATTATTTGAAAGAATGTTATTTATACGGTTAACGTCTATTCGTTTCATTTCAAGAATAGCGTCATTGAGAATTTTCAGTGTTTCAGGTTTTGTGCCTTCGTAGGCCGTCATGAGACTTCTAGGAACAATTTGCCAAGAAACTCCAAACTCATCTTTAACCCAACCACATTGTTCTGCATCAGGAACTCTTGAAAGGAGATGATATAGCTCATCAGCTTCTTCTTGAGTATCAACATAAATCATCAAAGAGAAAGCTTCATTAAAACTAGATTCTCCACCATATCCATGATCCATAACAATAATTTTCTGATCAGCAATAAGCAGCTCACCATAATTTAAGTGAGCCTTTGCACTTG
The DNA here is from genome assembly GCA_964590305.1 of uncultured Streptococcus sp. GTDB lineage: Bacteria > Bacillota > Bacilli > Lactobacillales > Streptococcaceae > Streptococcus. Next base: position 2,999 of record CAZPYI010000070.1, on the reverse strand, counting down.
GTACACTTCCTTGGGGATAATATGAAACAAAACCAATGCTAGCATCTTTTAAGCCTGATTGATATTTTTCTAAAAAGGGTTCCGCCAAACCAACTTGTTCCTGTGAAAAAAGCAGAGAAATGTCAAGATGATAAGGAGATTTCTGGTCAAGCGATAAGGCTAACTGCCACGACAAACCAAAACGATCCTCCACCCAAACATAATAAGAATTGAAATCATACTCTCCCAAAGGCATAAGAATGCGACCCTCCTCAGATAAGGAGTGGTAAAGTCGATCAATTTCTTCTTTTGTCGAAACCGTTACCATGAAAGACATGCTTTCATTCAATTTGAAATAAGGACCCGCACTAATTGCCGCTAAAGTCATATTGCCTAGTTGAAATTCAATCAATTCTGCATTTCCAGATGGTGTATCTGTAATAGTATATACCCAGTTAATCTGTCCGTCAGAGAAGAGACTTGTGTAAAATTCTGCCGCTTGTCTTGCTTGAGTATCAAACCAAAGATGAGGAATAATTTTTTGCATGGCTAAACTCCTTTTTATATCTTATTTCACTCATTGTACCATATAAAAGGGTTTTCAAGAATTAAAATGACTGACATAATAACACAAAAAAAAGACACACCTGAAGTGCATCTTTATTTTCTATTCCCCATCAAAAGCATCTTTCATTTTATCAAAGAAACCTTTTCTCTTTGGATTAGGGGTTCTTTCACCACTTGCTGTGGCAAATGATTCTAGTGCTGCTTTTTGTGCATCATTAATCTTAGTTGGTGTAACAATGTTAACAGTCACATGTTGGTCGCCTTGCCCACCACGCAATTTGGGAGCTCCTTTACCTTTTAATCGGAAAGTTTTTCCAGTTTGTGTTCCAGACGGAATTGCCATTTCAACATCTCCATGAACTGTCGGAACTTCAACTGTATCCCCTAATACTGCTTGAACAAAACTAATATTCATCGTATAGTAAATTGTTGCGCCATTTCGTTCAAACTTCTTACTTGGGAGGACATTAAGAATGACAAATAAATCTCCATAAGGGCCACCGTTGAAGCCAGCTTCACCTTGACCTTGTAAACGAATCTGTTGTCCTGTTTCAACACCTGCTGGTATTTTAACTGAAACCTTGTGTGTTTTCTTTTCGTGACCTGTACCATGACAAGTGACACAAGGATCTTTGATCTCTTTACCTGTGCCATGACACACATCACAAGTCACTTGACGGCGCATCATGCCAAGCGGAGTTTGTGTATCAACATTTATAACACCCTGACCGTGACATCGACTACATGTTACTGGGCTAGTTCCAGGTTTAGCTCCTGAACCATGACAAGTTTCACAAGAAGCTTCGCGATTATAACTGACTTCTTTTTCAGCTCCAAAAATGGCTTCTTCAAAACTTAAGTTCACGCGGTATTGGAGATCATCTCCTTGACGTGGAGCACTTGGGTTTTGTGCACCGCCACCGCCAAAGAAGCTAGAAAAAATATCTTCAAAGCCGCCAAAACCGCCAGCTCCGCCATCAAAACCGCCAAAGCCGCCAGCTCCACCATTAAAACCACCGTTTGCTCCAGCAGCGCCATATTGATCGTAGCTTGAGCGTTTTTGCTCATCACCTAGTGTTTCATATGCCTCTTGAACTTCTTTATATTTATCTTCAGCGCCAGTGTCTTTATTGATATCAGGGTGATATTTCTTTGACATTTTACGATAGGCTTTTTTGATTTCATCCTGAGAGGCATTTTTGGAGACACCTAAACGATCATAAAATTCTGTATTATTCATCTGTCCATCCTTTATTATCTATCGAAAAAGTTAGACGAAGCTGTAGCCTCGCCTAACATTTTAGTCGATTGAGTAATCTTAGCCTATCTTATTTTTCTGTGAATTCGCCATCCACAACATCATCACCATTATCCGTTGAATCAGTTGTTGATTGCGCTCCCTCAGCACCTGCTTGTGCTTGTTGTGCTGCGGCAGCTTCTTCATATAGTTTAACAGCTAATGCTTGTGCTTTTTCATTAAGAGCTTCAAGTTTAGCTTTCATGTCTTCAAGATCACCAGATTCTTGTGCTTTTTTAAGGTCATCAAGCGCTGATTGTGTGGCATCACGTTCTGTATCAAAACCTTTGCCTTCAGTTTCTTTGATTGTCTTTTCAGTAGCGAAGATAGCTTGGTCAACTTCATTTTTAAGGTCAACTTCTTCTTTACGTTTTGCATCTGCTTCGGCATTTGCTTCAGCATCTTTCATCATTTTGTCAATTTCATCATCAGTTAAGCCACTGTTAGATTGAATAACAATTGTTTGCTCTTTTTGTGTTCCAAGATCTTTGGCTTTAACAGAAACAATACCATTCTTATCAATGTCAAAGGCTACTTCGATTTGTGGAATACCACGAGGAGCTGCAGGAATATCTGCCAATTGGAAGCGACCAAGTGTTTTATTGTCTGCTGCCATTGGGCGTTCTCCTTGGAGAACATGGATATCAACAGCTGGTTGGTTGTCTGCGGCTGTAGAGAAAACTTGTGATTTAGATGTTGGAATAGTTGTGTTACGATCAATCAGTTTTGTAAAGACACCACCCATTGTTTCGATACCAAGTGATAATGGAGTAACATCAAGAAGAACAACGTCTTTAACATCACCAGTAATAACACCACCTTGAATTGCAGCACCCATTGCTACAACTTCGTCAGGGTTAACAGATTTATTTGGCTCTTTTCCAGTTTCAGCTTTAACAGCTTCAACAACAGCTGGGATACGAGTAGATCCACCAACAAGGATAACTTCGTCAATTTCAGAAAGTGACAAACCAGCATCTGAAAGAGCTTGACGAACTGGAGTTTTTGTACGGTCAACAAGGTCACGAGTCAAGTCATCAAATTTTGCACGTGATAGAGTTGTTTCCAAATGAAGTGGTCCAGCGCTACCAGCAGTGATGAAAGGAAGACTAATTTGTGTTTGAGTAACACCTGAAAGGTCTTTTTTAGCTTTTTC
>CAZPYI010000069.1:0-12066 GCA_964590305.1 uncultured Streptococcus sp. | reverse complement strand
ACAAAGTTTGTAACCACCCATGTATTTTGCTGCACCCATTGAAGTTTGGATAAGAACTGGAGCTTGTTTTGCTTCTGCTGCGCGTAAGATAGCTTGAGTCCACTCAAGGTTGTTTGTGTTGAATCCACCAACTGCATATCCATTTTCACGAGCTGCTTGAACAAATTTTTCTGCTGAAACGATTGCCATTATATAGGCCTCCTATTTATTTTTTGGGCTTCGCCCATTACAAGTACATTTTATCACAATTCTAATACAAATACCAGTAATACCTGAAAATTGCTTGACTTCTCATGTAAGAAAAATGTATTAATTTCAGAAAATTTGCTTTTATCTCATAAGTATTTTCAAGTATCACGAAAATACAGCCTCTAACACCTTGAACCCCAATCTTCTATCTCTCACGTCTAATTCAAACTATTTTTGAATCAATCTTCTAGCTTTATATTTAAGAAAAGTCAGCAAATTTGAAGGCAACTTTTTATAAGACTATCATACAATAGTTTTTTACATTGCTGAGCACAATGATAGTATTAACAAATAAAAAAAGCACCATTGATCAATCAAACAATCAATGATGTTTCCTATTTTAATTCCTATTCTTAACGAACTATAAAATTAATTTTTTGCTTTTTTATTCTTTATTAAGAAAATAGACAAAACTGCAAGAACTATAGCAATAACACCAATGTAGACAACAGTTGACCCTTGCTTCTCACCCGTTGAAGGTAATTTCCCTTTTTTAGTTGAGGTAGATGTTACTAATTTCTTTGTATTTGTAGTAGTTGGTTCCGTAGTTGAACCTGTAGTAGTTGAACCTGTAGTAGTTGGTTCTGTAGTAGTTCCTGTAGTAGTCGGTTCTGTAGTAGTTCCTGAGGTAGTGGTTGTTTCTGTTGAAAAATATGGAACAGCTACCCTACCAGCAAACATAGGACCACCATATGAACCTTGACCATACTGATAAAAATTATAATAAACTGTTCCTGATGTTGCAGTTATCCCTGTCCATTCTATATTAGAATTAGTACTACTATTTTGTTCAATTTCATTAGTATAATCTTCCAGTTCATTGTAATACTGATACCAATCAGCCTCACTAGCGTCACTAGCAGGTCGAGTAGGTTCTACAAGATCAATATCTTTAATAAATCTCTTGTCGCTATCCTTTTCACTATAATAATCAGAATAATCTATCAAGAGGTATTTTTCATTGTCATCTCTAATATTAATTAGCCCATTAATAGCTTCAACCTGCGGTAGTATAATTGTTGGTGTAGAAGAATTAAAACTAAACGTCTGTAGATCACCCAAATTCTTATTATTAAAACTTACTGGTGAATAATAATAATAACCATTAAAAACCGATGCATTAGAAATGGTTGAGTTTGTCAAACCTAAAAAATTAATTGTATTGTTATTTAAAAAATTTAGAACTAGTGCTATGTTAGAGTCGGAAGCATTATCTAACGTTACTTCGCTTATTCTACTGAAATTCTCTAATCCGTCTAAAGTAGTAACACCTGAATTGCCATCAATAGTTAAGTTATGATTATAGTCAGTGAAATATTGTGGTAATTCCTCATCAATACCATAGCCCCACTGCTCTGCGGCCTGCTGTGCCAATGTTGGATCAACGAAAAGCCCCCTCAATGTTTCTGCTTGTGTTGTTACACTAGGAACAAAAAATAAAACTACAGTCCCTAAAAATAAAATAATTTTTCTCATAATCAATCCTCTCTTTTTAATATAAACCTCATATAAATCCCGACGCCATCATTGTAACACATCCCATAAACATTTTCAATAGTATAACAAGAGAAAATATAATTCCAGAAAGTTAATTATTTTGTATTAAAAAAAGTTAAAGACCTGTTTTGGATTAAATTTTAAAAAAACTAACATTCGTTTTAAATTTCAATAACCAAATTTTCAAAACATGATTTTTTAAGTTAGTTGCAGATTTGTATTTAAAAAATTAAAAATTATAGAAAATCTCTTTCAATTGAGCACATAAAACAAAGACACCACAACTTTAGTTGTGATGTCGATTCAATGTTCAACAAATAAAACTCTCATTGTTTAGTAATTTTAAACAAATTTATTTAATGACTCCTGTTTCATATAAGATCCTATTTCTGTAAATGAAGAATCTTATTGGTGTGTTTTTTTACTAAAGTTAATTTTTTGTTGTAAAAATATAATATAAATATAATAAAACCTATAATAGAAATAATAGCTCCAGATTTCAGTCCATAAGGAGAGTACACCAGCTCAATAGAGTGTTTCCCCTCACTTAATGGGAGAGTAATAAAACCATCTTCAAAGCTGCCGACTTCTATCTCCTTACCGTCTTCAAAAGCTCTCCAGCCTCTATCATACGGTATTGTAGTAAACAACTCAGAATTTTTGCTCAAGTTTGTTGTTGTAGTTACTTTTGAACCATTTACTTTTAAATTAGCATCTTTATTTTGAATTATTTTAGCATCTTCAGCAAATAAGTCGTAATTTAGGCTCAATAATTTCGGAGTAACGAAACTAATTTTTAGAGTATCAGATAAGGTCACTTTAAATATAAGTTTCTTACCTTCTTGGTAGCTGCCAAGATTATAATATTGACCCATAGTGGTCAGTGGTAAGGAGTAATAATAGTTATCTGGAGTAAGTACCCGTATCGTTGACTTGGTGATATCCTCAGACTGCTCAGGTAAAAAAAGTGATAAATAACTTTGTGAATGTGATGAGATGTTGGTTGTAAAAATAATCCCTATATCCTTATCTTCATCAATTGCTGTATAGGTTGTAATTCCATTTTCCACTGACACTGTAGCATTATCAACAATGCTAGCTTCTACTGGCATAAATGAAAAATAGTTGTTCTCTGATCCAGCTAAATGATTGAATAGAGCTGTTTGTGCATTAATATTGTCATTTGCAGGAATAGTCATTTCTGATGTTGGAGTGTCTGTTATGATACCTAATGGTAGTGAATAATTGTTTTTATAGACTCCATACTTACCTTCGGTGTCTTCAAGAGTATAGCCATACTTATGGATATCTTGTTGTGAAAGATTATATTTTATGCCTACAAGTGCGTCTGCTAGTAAGGTATTATTATTATACTTTATATTCAGATTTGTTCCCGATGAGAAAAAACCCAAACTATCTAAAAGAGTTGATGCATTTCGGTTTCTAACAGAAGAAAACATAGAGACTCCGCTGTAACCAAAATTGAAAGCATCATTAGTGGAAACTGGATCTAAATTTTCAAGTCTATAAAAATTATTCATTTCCTTATCATTCAGAGTAGCAACCAATCCTTCAATATCCGAATGGTAACGTGTGTATAAGGCTCGTGATGGGTATACCCACTCTTTGGAAATTCCACTTAATATCGCACTTGTATTCAATCCCATTTCAATTCCTACCAAAAGAATTAACAAGGTTGTGATAGCTATTTTTAGCTTTTTAAGATGTATAATGCTTATTGTGTAAATCAGGATTGCTCCTAATGATATAAGAAAAGACTTGTCAGATACATAAGGATAGTCCCCTCCATTTGTAATAAAAAAAACAGAATATAATCCCACAAGCAATATCCCAATTTTTAAAATTTTAGAATTATCTTTATCTGATAACTTTTCCAAACCAAAACCAGCTATCATTACAACAGTAAAGGAAAGAAGAAAGCTATATCTAAATAAAAACATATATGGCGAATGCATCCCATGCCAAAATAAGTTAAGTGGCTCTATGTAAAAACTGAGTATTATGACTAATAATAAACTTCCATTTAGCAATTTTTTATTAAGCTGAATTTTGCTATTAATAAAATAATAAACTAGGAAAATTACTGGTAAAATTCCGACGAATATGAAAGGAGTTGAACCATATTTTGTTGAATCATAGACTCCATTCATATTTTTAATAATCAGGTCCCAAACCCCTGTAGCATCCGTTTTGAGAGCATACACGCTATTAGTCTGCTCTCCATTCAGATATAAATCTAAAAAAGTCGGTAAAATAATAAACATTGAGCATAAAGCTGATGAAATTGCTGTCACTAGATAACGACCGACATACTTCACATTTTTTTTATAATCAAAGCAAACGGTTAATATGAAATAAATAAAACTAAAAATCCCTACTATAAAACCCATATAGTAGTTTGAAGTAAAAAGCAAGATATAACTAGAAAACAAAAGCCATATTATTTTGTTTTTCAATAGATAATTAATTCCTAAAATTACTAGCGGTAGGTAGATGAGGGCATCTAACCACATAATCATTTCAGAATATGCTATAGAAAAAGAATTTAATCCATAACAAACAGATAGAATTAGCCGGAAAGCGTTGTTAATTTTGTGAGTTTTTAGAGAATAATACCAAAACGCCAATGCCGAAAATGATAACTTGACTATTGTAATCAAATAAATAACATCTGGAATATCTATGTTCTTAAAAAAATAAACTAGAGGTGTGAAAATCCCACCCAAGTAATAAGCATATAGGGCCAAATAATTAAGCCCTAAGCTTGAATACCACGAATACAAAAGGCTTTGTTTCCCGTGTAATGCATTATTAAAGCTTGCAAAAAAATTGGCAGTCTGTGAAAAAGAATCACTTGCTAATATAGAGGTGGATGAACCGAGGTATATTCCCAACGATGCATATGATATGACAATTATAAAAAGGGTAATTGCCATTGTAGCAAGTCCCCAATATATATTTTTATTTCGGAATATGTTAGCTAATCGGTTCATTTCACCATACCTTTGCTTTGTTTAATGTCACTAGTTATTATACAAGAATTCAATGGAATTGCAAAAAAAGGGCGACTGCAACAGTCCCCTTTGTTTTGCGGAAAAAGGGACTTGAACCCTCACGACCTAAAGCGGTCACAGGATCCTTAGTCCTGCGCGTCTGCCAATTCCGCCATTTCCGCTGTTATTCAACAACATAGAATATTATAACAGCTAATTAAAATAGTGTCAATATTAATTTCCGTATTTTTCTAAAAAGCTAGAAACCCTATCAATGTATGTTTCCGGATCTGTTCCAAATGATTTAAAATGATCTGCTCCTTTTACAATATACAACTCTTTAGGCCCTTGAGTCGCTTCATAGTTATCGTAAACCATACTTGTTGGAACAAAAGAATCACTATCTCCATGAATAAAAAGAGCTGGAAGAGAATTTTTTTTCAACTGTTCAACACTGCTAGCTTGCCCATAAGAAAAACCTGCACGAATTTTAGAAATAGCCGAAACTTCATACAAAATTGGGAAAGCAGGAAGACTGTACATATCCTTTGCTTGAAACTTGAGTTCATCCCAGACACTAGTGTATCCACAGTCTTCAATAATATTTACAACTTGAGTCGGTAAACTATCCTCACCACTTGCCATCATAACGGTTGCGGCACCCATTGAGGCCCCAAAAAGAGTAATTTCGCTAGATGGATTTTTTTCAGATAAAATTTCAGCCCATTTTATAACATTTAAACGGTCATTCCAACCATAGCCAATAATTTTCCCTTGACTATCCCCATGTGCGATATTATCTGGCATCAGCACATTATAGCCAAGTTCATGAAACATCCAGCCGTATGCTGTCATACCTTTCTTGCTATCTATGAAGCCATGAACAACAATGACTGTCTTATCTGTCTCTGTAGCAGCAGGAACATACCAAGCGTCTTGCTTCAATCCTTGATTTGTCATCCAGAGAGTTTCTTTAGACAAGGTTTTGAAATTTTGTTCAAACTGATATAAGGGATCATCTTTTGATTGCGTACTAGCATCAATAAATGACTTTTCCCCACGCACTTGAGCAACATGGAAAAAGTAAAAACTGATTCCAATAGAAAGGATAAACAAAACACCCACAATCCACAATAACATATTACTTTTCCTCATTCTTCTCATGTACTCATTATATCTGTATTTTTATAAAAAGAAAAGTTCTGACATTCTTTGTCATAAAAAAATAATATTTCTCAATTCATTCCCCATCTAGATCAAAATCTGATGACTTGTGAAAAAAGGTAGCTGTTCCATTCAGATGACTTCTTCTTTCCATCAAATGATTTGTAGCCTTTGTGACTATAGATATAATCATTTCCAATGGTATTTTCCTTGCCAATCTTACTTCTCACTAGTTTCTTTAAAGCATTTACACGCTCGCCATTCCAAAGAGATTGTTTATTAACAATATACACCAAATCTGTGAGACTAAGCATATAAGCTTGCGGGAACATGATATCTGTAATATGAGCACTGATTGGCGCTTGATTACTTAGCCTTTGATAAAAATGATGTTTAAGCATATAGCTAGTCCCTTTTTCGATTAGACTTTCTACTTCTAAATCTCTATGATTTGTATATTCGGCATAAGTTATAAGTGCTCGAACTGTTTTACCAATTCCGATATAACATGGCGTTGCTTTCATACACCCACCATGCTTACAGATCCCGTCATATGACCATGACGTTTCGTTATTGCGCTCAAAAACTTGATAATGCTTTATCCAGTTCAAAGCATTTCCAACTTCAAGAGAGTCTGACTTTCCCAGCCTCGTGTAAGCCTCTAGCAAAAGAGCATTATAACATGGCACAATACCATCAACCTTCCCTGTATAGGAAAACCCTTCTGGAGTTGCAAGATTTTTGTCACACCAATCCAAAAGTTTTTGCGTATAAGGCAAACGCTCACAATATGGAATTTCAGAAAGACAAACCAAACGGAAAATAGTAAATAGGGGCGTCTCTTCATAATCCTTAGTTAATTTGCCAATCACTTGTGATTCCTCAAGCAGACGAGAAATTTCTGAACTATCCAATTTCTCACCTTTATCAAAAGACATTCTCAACGATAAAGCCGTATCCATCCTATCACTCCCCCTACTGTTTGACTCATCTTAATTATAGCATACTACTTTTGATAATCTGAATGACACCAAGCTCTAGATTTCTGACCATCTCTTTAAATCAAAAAAAGACTAGATTAATATGCAAGACCCAAAAGTTAGATTTTTAGTCTAATTTTTTGGGTTCAGCATAAAAACCTAGCCTATTTTCATAGTTGTATCACTGAATAGAAAACTGACTGCTCGGTCTTCTAATCAACGTGTTCAAACCACCCATGTTTTTCACAGGCTTCATAAATACCATCATCAGTATTAGCAGCAGTAACATAGTCTGCTTTTTCTTTCAACTCATCGCAACCATTGCCCATGGCTACACCATAGAAACGTTCGTCAAACATCACCAAGTCATTGTAATCATCACCAAAAACAATAACATCTTCAGGCTTGGCTTCAACATAGTTGAGCATGCGTAAAATACCATCTAGCTTTTCATCTGGTTGGAACATGAGGTATTCTTTTTCAAACCTCAGGTAACCCAAGCCTTCCTTGAGCGTTAATCGGTCTGATTCATCTTCAGGAATTGCGATATACATCTTGTAAATCGTTCCTTTATCCTTAGGATCGAAGTGTTCATCAATAATGTAAACTGAAGGCTCTTTACGCAAACCAACTTGGTCATAAAAATCAAAATTCTTAGCATAGACTTTATTGTCATCATCTATTGCCACATAAGCACCATAGCCCAATTCTAAAGCTTGGTTATATGCAGCATTGGCTTTTTCAAAATCTAGAGGACGATTTTCTTTCAAAACACCATCTATGATAATACCATGACCACCATTACAAACCATATGGTCAAAACCATTCTCTTGTCTAAATCTTTCAGCCTTATAGCGTGCACGACCCGTTGCTATCGCAACAAAGTGTCCAGCTTCTCTTAATTTATCTAATGCTTGCACTGCAGAAGGGACAATTTCTCCTATTTTTCTGTCAGTCAAGGTGCCATCTATATCGAAAAAGAAATATTTACGTTTCATCTATTCAAATGGATAAACCATCCCCCATTGACTACGGATTGCTGTCAATGTTTCCATAACATCACGAACAATCTCTAAGTTCTCTTGTCCACCACCATTGGTGATGTAACTTTCCATATCTTTCACTTCATACTGTAGCGCTTCATCAGAATTGCCAGTTTCTATGACTTCTGTACGCCCATCCTCAGTATAAGTAATAGTCGCCTTACTAGCTCTTGGATATTCATTGATTTCAATGAAGCCTTTTTCTCCAGCAACAACGCCTCGTTTTGGTTGTTTTGCACGCATGGTGAGTGCCATAACAGCCATCTCTCCATCAGGATTTTTTAGCAAGATGCCACTCGTTTCATCCACTCCAGTTTCAAAATAATTTGCAGTTGTTAGCACAACATTTGGCTTACTCTTCATGAAGAAGCGTGCAAAACTAGTCGCATAAACACCAATATCAAGAAGGGCTCCACCTGCTAAGTCTTTAGAGAAGAAACGGTTATTGACATCATATTCTTTACAGCTACCAAAGTTAACTTGAACCATCTTGACATCCCCAATAGCACCACTGGCAACGATTTCGCCAAGTTTTTTGTAGAGTGGCATATGAAGAAGTGTCACGCCATCACAAATGACTAACCCCTTTTCTTGAGCAATAGCGACACATTCTTCCAATTGTCTGCTATTAACCGTAATTGATTTTTCACAGAAAACATGTTTGCCAGCTTTAACGGATTGAAGAAGAAGTTTGTAATGTAGACTGTGTGGCGTTGCAATGTAAATAATATCAACATTGTCATCAGCAATCAACTCATCTGAACTCCCGTATGCTTTAGTGACACCAAATTCATCGGCGTACTTTTTTGCACCCTCTAAAGTTACATCACAAACAGCATAAATTTCACCGTTGACGGCATTGAGAGCTGCACCCATTTCATGTGCAATCCAACCTGTACCTAAAATTCCCCAATTTAATTTTGTCATTTGTTTTTCCCCTCTTCTATTATAACACCATCTTGCTTAGCAATAATAGCTTTTGATGCAATTTGGTAAAAAAGTGAATGTCCTACTAGACCAGCTATTTTATCAAGTTCGCTTGATAGCTGACCTAAATCCGATACATTCTGAAAATTTGCTTCCAATAAATAGTTGCCATCATCAGTGATGACCAAGCCAGCCTTACTAGGAGATTTTCGGTCTTTAATTTGAGCACCCAGATTTTTCAAGACTTTTCTAACATAGGCATGTGCTTTAGGCAAAACTTCGATTGTTATAGGATATGAAAATGCTAAACTTTCTTTATATTTTTCTTGGTCCGCTAATAAGATGTAATCTTTGGACATAGAAGCAACGATTTTTTCCCGCGTATGAATACCGCCACAACTTTTCAAAGCATTTAATTGGTAATCCAATTCGTCACAGCCATCAAAAGTTAAATCAATACTATCTGTGATTTCTAAATCTTGAACGACAATGCCGTTGTCAAGACATAATGTATAAGTATCATAGGAAGGTGTCACTACTGTTATTTTTTTCTGACTTTTTCCTAATTTTTCGATGATTAGAGCAACTGTTGACCCGCCTCCTAAACCTACAATCATCCCGTCTTCAATCATTTCAAAAGCGATTTGAGCACATTTTTCTTTCATCTATTAGACCTCCTCCTGAATAGGTTTCTTAAGAACAGCAAGTATCAGGCCACCTACAACTGCACCCACGAATATAGACAGTGCATACATGAATGGATTACCAATAGTTGGTAGGACAAATATCCCTCCATGCGGTGCTCTAAGTGTGCATTCAAAGAACATGGATAGTCCACCTGCTACTGCAGAACCAATGATACAAGACGGCAAGACACGTAATGGATCACTAGCAGCAAAAGGTATGGCACCTTCTGAAATAAAGGATAGTCCTAGAATATAGTTAACTAAACCAGATTCTCTCTCTTTTTTGGTGAAACGATTTTTAAAGAATGTTGTACAAAGAGCAATTGCAAGCGGTGGAATCATCCCTCCAGCCATAACAGCTGCCATGATTTCAAAGTTTCCTTCTGCTAATTGAGATGTTGCAAAGACGTAGGAGGTCTTATTAACAGGTCCACCCATATCGACGGACTGCATCCCTGCAACAACAATTCCCAAAAGAATTTTACTGCTACCGTTCATACTATTCAGAACATGTGTTAGCCCTTCATTAATCGCACCCATAGCTGGGTTCACCAGAGTTGTAATCACAGCTCCAAGTAAGATTCCCACAACCGGATATATTATCATAGGACGCACACTATCAAGGGATTGTGGCATTTTTGAAGTTAGTTTTTTAAGCCCCAAGACAAGGTAACCTGCTGCAAAACCTGCGAATAACGCACCTAGGAAACCTGCATTCACATCGCCACCAGATGGATTAGCAAATGTCGTCCCTGCTTTAGCAACTAAACCAGCAACAAAACCAACAGCAAGCCCAGGACGATCAGCGATACTCATCGCAATATACCCTGATAAAACAGGTAACATCATTCCAAAAGAAAATTCACCAATTGTCTTCAGGTAGGCTGCTAAAGGTGTGTTCTTCCCAAAGTTAGCTGGGTCAATACTGTAGTCATCAAATAGAAATGCTAAAGCTATTAATATCCCACCACCGATAACAAAAGGTAGCATATGGGAGACACCATTCATTAGATTTTTATAAATCTGACGTCCGATACTTTCTCCTTCAGATGCACCACCGTCTTGATAAGAAGTCCCCGTATGATGATAAATTGGAACTTGACCTCCTATCCCTTGATTAATTAATTGTTCTGCTTTGTGGATACCATCTGCAACTTTGGTAATGATTAGAGGTTTTCCATCAAATCTTGCTAAATCAATATTCTTATCAGCAGCAATAATGATGGCTTCAGCATTAGCAATATCTTTAGCTGTCAGAACATTCTTAGCACCATCTGCTCCCTGTGTTTCGACTTTAATAGAGATCCCCAGTTCTTTACCTTTCATTTCTAAGCTTTCTGCCGCCATGAAAGTGTGAGCAATCCCAGTTGGACATGCTGTTATGGCAAGGAGTTGATAACTACCTTGTGAATCTGGACTCTCTGGCTTACGCTCATCTAACTCTGCTTCTTTCTCATCTAGCAGTTGAATGAATTCTTCAACACTTTTTGCTGCTAAAAGCCGATTCTTAAAAGCGACATCCATTAGAATGGTGGAAAGTTTAGCTAAGGCGTTTAAATGAACATTTGCACCTGTATCTGGTGCTGCAATCATGAATAACAAATGAGCTGGCTGTCCATCTAAAGAGTCAAAATCAATACCATCTTTACTGATGATAGCAGCTAAACCAGCCGTTTTTACTGCGGCTGATTTGGCATGTGGAATGGCAATACCATCGCCAATTCCCGTAGTCCCTTCTTGCTCTCTCGCCAATACATCTTTTTTGTAAGCCGCTCTATCACTCAAATGTCCTGATTCTTGCATCAAAACTGTCAAATAATCAAGTGCCTCTGCCTTGCTGGACACTTTAGCTGCAACATCAATAGCCTGTATACTAAGTAAGCTGCTAATTTTCATAAGACCTCCATTAAACACATTCTAAAAATAATTTTATTAATTACTGTGAAAATAATTATTGTGCGTAATTTATTTTCATGTATTTTTATATCGCGATATTAATTACACTTAAAGTATAGCACAGATATTTTTATTGTCAATAAGATATTAACGAAAATTATTTTCTTTCATGAATTATTTACACAAAAAAACTCAAGAAAAATAGGGTCCTTGAGTTTTTTGTATTATAATTTTTCTTCTGCCAAAAGATTTTCTACTGTGCTAAGCCGTTGATAACTAGTATCTTGGCCAACAGTTAAAAAAAGGTAAAGTATTTCAATAACCGTCATTGCAGAAACTCTTGAAAAACAAAATTCATTGAGGAAGAGTTTCTCTCTTGTTGCAGTTTGAATATGATAATCTGCACTTGTTCCAATTTTCGAATTTGGATTATTAGTAATTCCAATCACTATTACACCATTCTGCTTAGCACCTTCCATCATTTTGAGGACTTGACGGGATTCACCAGAATTTGAAATAGCTATCATGACGTCGCCCTCTTGAAGAGATAGAGAAAATGCGAGTTGTGTTTCCCAGATAGTACCTGCGACTGCCTTTATTCCAATTTCAC
>CAZPYI010000068.1:0-12222 GCA_964590305.1 uncultured Streptococcus sp. | reverse complement strand
CAATAACAATAGTAATTCCTAAGGATTTCAAGTGCTGCAAATTTTCTTGTAATTGATTGACAGCTCCTTGATCAAGATTTGCGCTTGGTTCATCAAGTACTAATAATTTAGGAGCTTGCATATTGGCTGTTGCTAAGGCTATCTTCTGTCTCTGACCGCCTGAAGTTGTCAGCAAATCTTGATGTAATAAGTCTGCTATATTGAAAAAATCAACGGTTGCATTCAGACGTTGCCAAATATGATCAGCCGAGATACCTTGATTTTCACATGGAAAAACCAACTCGTGTTCAACTTTACGGTGGAAAAATTGTGTGGCGGGATTCTGAAAGACTGATGCTACAGACTGAGAAAATTCCTCAAGGTCATTTTCACCTGGTACAAGATGAGAAATTTTAATATGACCTTCCAAATTTCCGGGATAGTATTCTGGAATTAAACCATTTAACAACCTTGTGAGAGTTGTTTTGCCACTGCCACTTCTACCACAGAGAATTACACAATCTCCTTTTTTGACATGTAAACGGTCAATAATCACAGTAGGATTTTCTTGATTAGCATATGTGAATTTCAGATTTTTTAGTGTTATCATTTACCCACTCCCAATATATAAAATAGGAAAATATTTGCCATGGTGAAATAAACAAAGTAATCTATCCATGTCAAATTATAAACGATATAAGATGTCTTTTTCATGCTACTGTTTGCTGATTTTGTAAGACTGGCAACTGTTAAATCTTGAGCTGTTCTCGTAGCATTCATTAAGAGAGGAATAGTTATGTACTCAAAAAATGATAAAGGTTTTAAAATACTATCACCTGCTGACAAAAAGATTCCTCTTGTTTTCAAAGCATTACGAATATGTTTATAATCCTCTTTTAGAGTCGGAAGAAATCTCATCATAACAGCGACAGCCAATAACAAACCTTCTGGAATATACCACTTGCGTAGACAGACAATGAATTCATGAACAGAACCTTGCAAGATATTACTCCCAATCATGAAACAAGGTAATAGGAGACGTCCACCTACAGCAAACATGACCAAAGGTGAATTTTTGGTGTCAAAAGAAATAATGTCTTTTTCAAGTAAAAAAAGTAAAGTAAAAATAATTAGGTATTTTGTTGCACTTCTACCATTTCCTTCAAAAAAGAAACAGCTGCTAAGACAAATCATAATTACCCACTCATAAACAGGAGGTAAATGAGTCAGTAAAAGAAAATTAGTAAATAAAAGCATGATAATCTTAGTACGAATATCTAGATGAAATGCCATTAGTTTACCATGCCTGCTTTACTGAAGTGCTTTTTAAGCATGTACTGACCAAATAAACCTCCTAAAAGCGCTCCGAGGATAATTGTCAAAGACAGCCAAGCAACATTAGCAAAGTTGAAATCAACCATAACATTACTGATATAAGTAGCATCTTTACCTCGAGCAATCAAACGATTAATATAATTTTCTCTAACTACCCACATCATGATAACGGGTGCTAGATTTCCAAATGAAAAAATAATATAGGAAAGCAAATTATAGATTTTATCATTATACTTGCCAATTTTTGCTGTGCAGTCAGCTAATAGACCACATAATAAACTAGGAAGAAAAGAAAGTACAAAATGCCCTGACATGAAGAAAAATAATGACATAACTGCTGACATTAAGGTCAAACTTCCAAATTTCTTCGTTTTTGCAATGAGAAGCATATAAATTGTACCAGCAATCAGGGCTGTGAAAGCTGGCGAGTATTTCATATTAGCGCTATGCTCAACAATCACAGCTAATAGAGTTCCAAGGCAGACAAAAATAAAATAAAGACTAGTATAAACACCTGTCGTAATGATATCTTTAGTTTTCAAGAGATATCTCCAATCTATATAGACTACTCCATGAGTAGATTAATTAAATAATAGGAATCATATTCAATGGTAAGAAGATAAGACTTTGTAATTTTTCATTAAATAAATTTCACTAAAAATTCAAGGTCTTAATTAATGTCAAAATATTGTAATTAGCTTGTTCTTATCTACAGAACAGGCTTTAAAGTATTGTCTTCGACTTTGTATATCACATCACTTGATGATACCGTGCTTGGGCGATGAGAGATAAGAAAGACGTAACCTTTACAATGCTCTCGAATGACATGTAATAGTGATGCTTCATTGAGAGAATCAAGGTTACTAGTTGGTTCATCGAAAATATAACAATCAGCGTTCTTCAACAGAGCTCGTGTCAATTCTAGCCTCTGCAGCTCCCCAGCAGAAAAGATACTTTGTTCACTATTTAGTTTAGTATCAAGTCCTTGATGTGTTGACAGAATTTTATCTTTTATGCGACATTTTTCAGCTGCAGATAAAATCATGTCATCTGTAATTGATTCATCACCTAGAGTTAGATTATCACGAATCGTCTGACTAAAAATTTGTGGTATCTGAGGAATATAGGCGATGTGCTTCTGTACATCGCGAGCAGATAAATTTGACAGATTTTCATGGTTTAATAAAATGTGACCTTTAGTATTATCATACCAACGCATAATAAGTTTCATTAAGGTGCTTTTCCCAGAACCTGATTGACCAACTAGTCCAATTATTTTATGATTTTCAAAGGCCACTGATAAGTTTTTAAAAATCACTTGTTCACGATTCTCATAAGAAAAACTAACCTCATCAAAAGCAATATCTTCAATTTTTTGGTCGAAAGTTTGACCAGATTTGTCAAATTCTTTCTCATCAAGCAATTCAAAAACTTGGCGAGAAGCATTGATTGCTCGTTTAAAACCAAGTGGTAAGCGACTAAGTTCTAAATAGGGTGCAAAGGATGTCGAAAAGACAACGATTAGTGTTGTTGCTGTGACAAGACTTAGCTGGTCAGAATTTACTTGGGAAAAGGCAATTGTAGATATGGCAGCAATTGCAAGCCCAATAACTAAAAAGGTTACTGCAGATTGTATGTACTGAGCGACTGCTACTGCTTTTTCTCGATTATTGACGGATTGACTCTGATTATCTAAGGCTGATAGCCGTTGTTTCGTCTGACCCAGTTGTAACAACTCTTTCATACCATATAGACTATCTGAGAAGTTGGACATATATTGCTTGCGTGTCTGAGATTGTGTCTCTAAAAGTGGTTGCAAATATTGTGCTGATAATTTTGGAATTAAAATGGCCAGCAAAGCATAAGTTATAAGAGTTATGATGGCGATTATAGGTGATACACTAAAATAATATAGCTCTAAAATAACAGTTATAATTATTGCAGTAGCTACAGGCGGTAGCGTATGAGCAAAGAAAATCTCCATCGCCTCTATATCTTCACCAATCATTTTCAAAAGGCTTCCACTATCTTGGTTATCTAACTTTCCTGGAGTTAAACGCCGCAACTTTGCAAAAACCATACATCTAAAATCATAAAGTGTTTTGAAAGCGACGAAGTGTCCAAAATAATGCTCTCCATAGCGGAAAAGACCTCGTAATAAGCCAAGAATCGCTAAGGCAATCAGATAGAACGGAGAGGGAATTTGTCCATCCAGGGCTGACCAAGCTAAGGTGATAATAATACTTGGAATAATAATCGTTGCAAAGAAACCAAGAACTGCAAAAGAAACAGCGACAACTAAGTGTGGAATTAAATGTTTAACTAGAGAAGTAAGACGTTTTACGAGAACTTTCGTTGATAATTCATTAGTGATTTCCATGTAAAATTGCCTCCAATTCATCTTGAGTTTCAACTAATCGTCTAAATTCATTGTTTTCATGTAACAAATCAGTTGGATGTCCATTTGAAATATGGTGGTTACTTTCAAAAAATAGAATTTCATCAGCTTGCAAAACCTGCTTCATTTTATGCGAAATAAAGAGCACTATAGCTTCTTTTGCAATCATTTTTATATAGTCAAAAAGGACTTCTTCATTTTCACTGTCAATACTTGATGTCATTTCATCAAAAATATAGATTGGACGCTCAGCTAAGAGAGCACGCGCACAGATCAATTGTTGACGTTGTCCTGGAGATAAGAGCATGCCATTTTCTCCAATCTCTGTTTCAAGCCCTTCTGGAAAGTCTCCGATAAATTGTAAGAGCTGACGTTCTTCCAACCACCTTAAAATATCTGATTCACTCAAGTTTTTCGCTAATATGAGATTGTCATATATCGTTCCTCTGAAAAGGTAAGAATCAGGTGAAACATACATCACTTTTTTCCTGATGGCATCAGAATTTATATGATCCAAGTCTTGCTTGTCAAAAAATATCTTTCCTGCAGAAATTTGTAATTATTTTTGTATGAGCTTGGCAAGTGTCGTTTTCCCCAGACCACTTTCCCCAGCTATGGCAAAAACTTTCCCTTTAGGTATTGTAACCGTTAAATCAGAAATAATAGCCTTTTCATCATATGAAAAATCAACATGTTGAAAACTAATTTGTGAAATACCGTCTGACAAATTTATCGTATCCGCTTCAGACTTCCCATCTGTAACGCTATCAAGAAAACTAAAGATTCGATCGGCCATCTTAGTATTCATCATTACCAAGTGCATACCATAACCCATTTCACGGATTGGAGCAAAAAATTCTGCTGCAATTAAGACGAAGAAAATTAGTGCAAAAATAGTAAGATTTCCATGTGCTAGCGAAACAGCTGCCGCAAATCCTGATATACCGACTCCAATATACATCACACCATCCATATAGCCAACAGATTGTAATTGAAATCTTAAAAGCTCCATTGTAGACACACGAAATTCTTCTGCTTTTTCAATAAAACTTTTTTCATACCTTTCGTCTGCACCATAAGAATAAAGCGTATTCAGTCCTTTGAGGTCATCTATAAATAAATTTCCCACATCCATGTAAGTCGCCCAATAATGATTCATAATACGCTTTGACCGCTTCTGTATGAGAATGATGGACACAGGGATAAAAGGCAGACTAATAAGAAAAATAAGTCCTCCTATTGGGAAGACGAACGCAACCAATAGTAATACTGTTGCACAGTTTAGATAAGTTCGCAGAGACATTGTCAAATAGCTATTGAAATAAGTATCAAGACTATCGATTCCCTGGGAAGCAATCGTCATAACATCAGCTACAGAAGTTTTATCATCAAAATCTCCCGCTTGTTTTTCAAAAGCATCAAAGAACTCTTTTTTTAGTTTATTACGTGCATACTGTGATGCCGTTCCTTGGTATCTACGAGCAAGTAAAGAAGCTGAGAAGCCAAGAGCACTAAATAAAAGTAATTGACTAATGAAAATTGGAATAACTACTGCTTGACCTTTATATAAATACTCTACGTTTTTTGCGATGAGAAAAAAAGATAGAATACGCATTAAAAATTGGACCCACGACAATACTGCCGCTATATATAAATCGCGTTTATGCGGACCAACTTGAGATTTCAACCTATTGAGCAGAAATTTCCGTCGTTCACGTGATATACGCTGATTATTTGTTTCTTCAGTCATAAGACTCCTTTCATAAGAATGATTTGAGTTAAGAATAATTTCCATTAACTTTTATTCTATAACTTTGTTTTCTTGACTAATTATTTCATAGTAAAAGAAATAAGGAAAAAATTCAAAGAGTGTATTTACCCAAATCATGTTTAGGCTTTTAAGCCTAAACATGATTATATCATAAAATAGTGATAATTTTTCAATATTCTAACAATTCGATTCTTTTGCAAGAGTGAGTAGTAAAAAACTAAATACTTTTAGGAAGACAAAGAAAGGACCCTTCCAAAGTTTTTAAAATAAGACTGGATTTAATTACTGTAGTCAAAAATAGAGGAAATAGTCTATAAAAACAGACATATAATAATCAATTGAAATAACACAACTGAGTGGTTTTTAATCGAGGTTTTTACTTGCAACAAAGTCCTTTTATTAGAGACTAATTTTATTATTTTGAACGGTTGGTACAAACATATCAAAAAACAGTTTTCAAAAAGAAAACTGTAAGAATTATGATTTATCTATGACGGTAAAACGTTCTTGAATGTGTTTTGGTTCCAAAATTTCATCAATGATTGCTGCTGCTAAGGTACCTGTGCTAGTTTCAGATACTCCATTATTGTTAAATAATACAGTATTTGTACCCAAAATAGAAGATTTTTTATCACCATCCTTTAAAAGAAGTCCTGGAGAAACGCCAACCCAGTCAACATTTTCAACAGTAGATAATATCGCATACTCTTTAGCTTGTTGGCGTGGGACTTCAATCCAACTTTGTGCATCAGGGATATTTTCCAAATCATCTAAAACATGCCCTTCCTTACCATTACTCAAGCTCCCTGCTCCTAAAATGAAAAACAAGCGTGGTGATTTTTCAGTACGGAAAAAAGCAATTAGTCGAGTCGCCAAATCAACATGTAAATATGCTTTAGCAACATCAGAAGGGGCATATGCGTCTATGATAACATCAAAATCTTGTAAATCTTCTTTCGTTAAAGCAAAAGCATCTTTGACAAGATATGATACAGAATCTGTGAAGAGCTCTTTTGCCTTATCTAGATTTCTAACTATAGCTGTTGTCTCTAGTCCACGCACAACTGCTTCTTTTGTAATTTCTTTTCCAGCAGCTCCTGTTGCGCCAATAATACCAATTTTTGTCATAATTTTCCTCTATTTCAATGAAAAAGCCTCAATAAACTTAGGTAACATCAATCGCAATACAAATGTCGAAATAAGTTGTTTTATGATATCTTCACTGTTCATTTTTGTCTATAGTTGGTATGTAACAATTTAACTGTTAATGTTCAGATTCGATTGTCTTATCTTTTTAATTCTTTACATTAACAATCAATTGCTAGCATAACCAAAATAATAACTTCACTAACGAATATAAACTCCAAAAAATCAGGTGAAATCCTTCGTTATAAATTTTATTATAGACTTAATGAAATATTGGGTCAATTATTTGAGTTATTCAAAGTTTTTATGACTGACTATAATTTTCATTTATAGACGGTAAAATACTACTAATCACATTAAATCACATATAGAAGTTTTTAACGAAAAAAGCTAGGAATTCTCCTAACTCTTTTCTTTTAATCAACTGATTTCAAAGCTTCCAACATATCAACATTTTTCAACTTATGATTCACTAACCAGCCTAGTAAAGTTAGAATCAGTGTTATAGCAACAATTGGGATAACATAAATTGTCCAATCTACTAGTGTTCCAAAAGTCATACTATCAGAGCCAATCATCGACATGATAAGTTGATGAAGGAATTTCCCACCAATAAGTCCTACAATAATGCCAATAAGAGATAAACTAATAGTTTCACGATAGATATACATAGTCACTTCTTTGTTGTAGAAGCCGAGTACTTTTATCGTTGAGAGCTCACGAATCCGTTCTGCAATGTTGATATTTGTCAAATTATATAGAATGACGACTGCAAGCATAACTGCCAAAACAACTAGTAATGTCATTACGCTATTTAATGAATTAACAACTGCATGGACAGTATCTACCAAGGAAGAATTTTGTGAAATAGCCGAAACACCTGTCATAGTTAATAATTCAGTTGAAATAGCTGAAATATTTTCTGATGAATTGTTTTTGAGGTTTACCAGATAAGCATTTATTGTGTCATCACCACCAAATGTCTCTTCATAATAAGTATCAGTCATATAGAGATAGTGACCAACATTATTTTCGACAATGGCAGAGACATGTAGTTTGATATCTTTTTCATTGGTATCTTTAATAGTGACATCATCACCGACTTTTACATGATACAAACTAGCCAATTTTTCCGTAATCACAACCCCATCATTTGAGAGATTGATTTCTTTTCCATCATCAACATTTATAAGATGAATGAAATCCCCAAAATTTCTACTTTTGTTTACCAGAATGGATATAGATTGCTTATCTGTCACACCAGAAATATCTTCAGCAATATTTGTGTAATGGATGCCAAGTGAGTCTTTGATAATATCAGTTTTTAAATAATCTGTTACTTGCGCTTCTTCTGTTGCGTCCGCAGAATTATTTTTGACAACAAGCATGTCGTAAGGTGTCAAAGTAGTAAATTGATTTGTGATAACGCGATTCAGTGAGGATTGAATACCTAGACCAGCAAAGAGAAGGGCTACAGACCCTGCTACTCCAAATACTGTCATCAACATCCTTTGTTTATAGCGAAAAATATTTCGTGCAGTTACTTTGTGAGTAAAAGATAACTGTTTCCAAATAAATCCAACCCGTTCTAAAAGAATTTTTGAGCCTTTTACTGGAGGTTTAGGAAGTAATAACTGAGAAGGTTTTTCAGAAAGATCACGACGTGCAACTAGGTAAGCAGGTAGCACTGCAGAAACAAGTGCTAATACTATTGACAACCCAGCGTATGACCAGTAAAAATAAAGAGACGTTTTGCCAATAGTTAATGACGTGACTAATATATCTGCTATCATTTTTGAAAGGAAATATGTTCCTCCCAAGACACCAATAATTGTACCTAATAGACCGGCCACAAAGCCATATATAACAAATTTCTTGATGACATCATTATTGGTATAGCCAAGTGCTTTTAAAACGCCCGAATTCGTTCGTTCTTCATCCACAAATCGTGTCATAGTTGTAAAAGTAACAAGAGCTGCGACGAGATAGAGGACGACCGGGAAGATATTTCCAACGGCACTGATTGAATTTGTTCCTGAAGAATAAGTTTGATAACCTTGTCCTCCAGGTAAAGTTGAGCGATTATAAGAATTATAAGTTGGCTTAATCATAGCGTCAATATCTGCCTGCGCTTGATTAATTTTCTCTTGATTGGCATCAATTTGTGCTTGCGCTTCAGCAATTGATTGTTGTGCTGCTGCTAACTGTTGACCAGATAACTGAGCAAGCATAGCAGATTGGCTGGCTAATTGAGTTTTTGCGGTATCAACTTGGTTCTGGCTTGCATCAACGCTTTCTTGAGCAGATGATTGTAGTGCTTCTAAGCGTTTCTCCTCATTATCTGCGATCACATTATCTAAATCATCCTGATGTTTAACCAATTTCTTAGAATAATCATCTGAGAAACTGTTCAAGCCATCTAAGTCATTATATGCTAAACGGGCAATAGTATAGACATCACTATCAAATGCAGCTTCATTCACCACAGCATAACTAGAAAGTGTTCCATCACCTGCTGATGAAGACCCTAAACTTGTTGTTGACCATATTTCTGGTGAATTGACAAAACCTACAATTTTATAAGTAGTTTCTTTGAAGATACCATTCTCACCTTGCGTGAATGTCATAGTATCGTCGATTTTGTACTTGTCTTCCAAAGAAGATGCAAGTGCAATCTCACTTGAAGTCGTTGGAAATTCACCTGAAACTAACTGATAGGTAGAGATGTCTTTAGAATTTGAGAAAACCCGTATAGCATCATCGGTGTTTTTTACAGTCACATCAGTCATATAGCCATACTCAACTTCAGCATTATCAATCTGATTTAATTCTTTCTGATCATCTTGACTTAAACCGTAGGATGCAATAACTGACAAGTCCATAGTATTGTATTTTTCAAGGTAATCATTGGCAGATGTTTGCATATTTGGTGTAGCGACTTTCAACCCAACTAATGCAAACGACCCTAACGCCATTAATAACATGATTGAGAGAAAGCGGGCTTTTGATGATATGATAGATTTTCGGATATCCTTCCAAAATGTTTTCTTCTTCATTTATACCACCTCAGTATTCTAAGGTTTCAATGCTTTGAGGATCATCATTAGTTTCTATTTTCGAAATGCCTGCATCATGCATATGAATAACACGGTCAGCAATTGGCGCCAATGCAGAGTTATGTGTGACAATAACAACTGTTGACCCTTTTTCACGAGACATATCTTGTAGAATTTTTAAAACTTGCTTGCCAGTCTTGTAATCTAGTGCTCCTGTAGGTTCATCACAGAGCAAAATTTTTGGATTTTTGGCAACTGCGCGTGCAATAGAAACACGTTGTTGCTCACCACCGGAGAGTTGAGCTGGGAAGTTATTTAAACGACGACCTAAACCAACTTCAGTAAGCACCTCAATAGGATCAAGGGCATCAGGTACGATCTCAACTGCTAATTCAACATTTTCTTTTGCAGTTAAATTTGGCACCAAATTATAAAATTGGAAAACAAAACCGACATCATTTCGACGATAGGTTGTTAACTGTTTGTGATTATAGTCTGCTATATCTTCACCATCAATAATGATTTGACCTTCATCATTGTTGTCCATACCACCAAGTATATTCAGTACAGTAGATTTTCCAGCACCTGAGGCACCTAATATGATGACTAACTCACCTTTATTAATTTCAAAATTGATATCATTGTTGGCTATAATTTCTGTATCACCAGTCTTGTAACGTTTATAAGAATGCTTCATTTCAATGTAGGGCATAACAATCTCCATCTAACAACACTATTTGAACATTATGTTGATTTAATATGAAGTTTATTATATAATTTGTCTAACTTTTTAACAAGAACAAATATCAACAAAGTGTTGATTTAAGAAATGTAGTGCCTTATCTGATGAAAAGGAAGTAAAAATGACAAAAAGAAATACAGATACCAAAAAATATATCAAAGATGCTCTGGCTAAACTGTTGAGTCAAAAGCGTTTTGAAAATATTACGATTTCTGATCTTTCACGGACAGCCGGCATTAATCGTGGAACATTCTACCTTCATTACACAGATAAATACGATATGATGGAAAAACTCAAAAATGAAACACTAGAAGATTTATTTGGTATTCTTAGTCATGACTCAATTTTTACAAGTAAACGTATTATCTTACTGAAACTTTTAAGTTATCTAAAGGATAATTTTGATTTTATTTTTGCCTTATCTCAAACAAGCTATGTCAATTTTTCGCAAACTATTAAAAATTTTTCCTATAGTTTTCTGATTACTATTCCAAGATTTGAAGAGGCTGTCACAAAATACTATGGCATTCCTTATGATTATGCTATCGAGCTCTATTTATCTAGTATTGAGAGCATTATTTCACTTTGGGTGGCCAATGGCGGCAAAGAAGATACCGAGGAGATAACTGATATTATTTTAAAAGTTGTCTCTTTAGACAAGATGATTTAAGTTGGTTTTTGCTAACAAGTATTGTGTAAATCATTTATTGTATAAATGCGATTAAGTAGTCATGAAATTGCTTGCGAGCTTGATTTCAAAGTGCTATAGTTAAGAAAATGACACCTTATTTATCATGTTATAAAATGAAAGGAAGAATCATTATGGCACTATATGGGAAAGATAATCAAGAAAAAAGACAGATCCTAGATCCCATCTTTGGATCATTTAGTGAGGACAATGATTTACCAAAGTACGAATTGAGCCAGAGTCCTGTCGAGCCACGAATCGCTTATCAAGTTATTAAGGATCAATTTCTTGATGAGGGAAATGCACGACTAAATTTAGCTACTTTTTGTCAAACTTATATGGAACCTGAAGCGAGCAGGCTAATGAGTGAGACGCTTGAAAAAAATGCCATAGATAAATCAGAATACCCACGAACAGCAGAAATTGAGAATCGTTGTGTCAATATGATTGCTAATCTGTGGAATGCGCAACGTTCTGAAGAATTTTTGGGAACGTCAACAGTTGGCTCTTCAGAAGCCTGTATGCTCGGTGGTATGGCTATGAAGTTTGCTTGGCGAAATCGTGTTGAAAAACTGGGGCTAAATATTTTAGCTCGAAAGCCAAATTTAGTAATTTCATCCGGTTATCAGGTCTGTTGGGAAAAATTCTGTACTTATTGGGATATCGAGATGCGCACCGTTCCGATGGATCAAGACCACCAGTCCTTAAATATGGATACGGTAATGGATTACGTCGACCACTACACCATTGGCATCGTTGGGATTATGGGCATTACCTACACTGGACGATATGATGATATAGAAAAGCTTAACGACCTCCTAGAAGACTATAATAAGCAGACTGATTATAAAGTCTATATTCATGTTGACGCGGCTTCCGGTGGTCTCTACACACCATTTATGGAAGCAGACATTAAGTGGGATTTCAGACTAAAGAACGTTGTCTCTATCAATACATCTGGGCATAAATACGGTTTGGTGTATCCTGGGATCGGCTGGATATTGTGGCGAGATAAATCTTATTTGCCGGAGGAATTGATTTTTAAAGTCTCGTATCTTGGTGGAGAAGTTCCTACCATGGCCATTAATTTTTCTCGCAGTGCTTCCC
>CAZPYI010000067.1:0-12310 GCA_964590305.1 uncultured Streptococcus sp. | reverse complement strand
CAAGAAAATACAATAAATGATTACATAGCTAATCAGCTTGGATACCCTCACGATGAGATAGAAGATGAAATTGCTGAAATTTTCGAACAATCTAATTATAAAACAGAGTCAGGGAATCCTATAGGAATTGTCATTCATGATACTGGTGTTGACTATTCAACAATTGATAGCGAAGTCAATTATATGGTTGAAAACTATACTAGTGATGGTGTTTTCGTTCATGCATTCATTGACAACGACACCATTTTAAGAATTGCAGATGAAGATTACGAAGCTCAAGGAGCAGGAGCAAATGCAAATCCTTACTATATTCAATTTGAACTGACACACGAATATACTTTAGAAAGTTTTGCAACTCAATTAGCAAACGCTGCCTATTACACTGCTTTTATGCTAAAACAATATCATTTACCTGTCACAATTGGTCAAGAAGACGGAACAGGAACAGTTTGGACACATGAAATGGTTTCAACTTACTTGGGTGGAACTGATCATATTGATCCTACTGATTATTGGACTTCTACAGCTACAAAGCTTTTCGGGACAGATTACAGCGTAGAAGATTTTTCTGATTTAGTGCAAGCTTATTATAATGCCTTGTAAAATAAAATTGATAAAAATGCTTAAAAAGGTTGTACCATTTAATTTTTGATAGTAAAATATAAGGAAAGGAACTTTTATTAATTAGAGGAACAAATGGCTAAAAAATCAAAAATTAAGAAAACACTGGTGGATCAAATTCTGGATAAAGCAAAAATCGCACATGATAGCTTATCTATAAATGCATTTGAAGAGATTCTTCCTGATAACATTAAGAAAAAAGATATTTTTAAAACCCTTGCTCTAATGGGTGATAAAACAGGTCCTGTTATCGGTATTGTTCAAATTACTGAGCATCTATCAGAAAAAAAACTAGCCAAAATATCTGGAAATAAAAAAGTTGTTATGATTCCTCAAAAAGATCTGCAAAAAACAACTGGGTATATTCACGGAGCAAACAATCCTGTTGGAATTCGCCAAAAACATCACTTCCCTATTTTTATCGATAACTATGCACTAAAAAACGGAAAAATGATTGTTTCTGCGGGAGAGCTTGGACGCTCTATCCGAATAGATAGCCAAGATTTAGCAGACTTTGTGCATGCTAAATTTGCTGATCTTATTGAAGATTAACGCTATTGCTTTGACTATTACTTTTAGGAGTGGAATGATGAAATTTTATTTTGTGAGACATGGAAAAACGGAGTGGAATGCCGAGGGACGCTTTCAGGGTGCTGAGGGAGACTCCCCTTTATTAGACGAGTCTATCTTAGAATTGAAAGAATTAGGGGACTATTTAAAATCTGTCCATTTCGATGCCGTTTTTTCAAGCGATTTAAAACGTGCTCGTAAAACTGCAAAAATTATTATGGAGGAGAGCGATTTTCCACGTAGTATCATCTATACACCTGCTCTACGTGAATGGAAATTAGGAAAATTAGAAGGCAGCAAAATTTCGACGATGAAATCTATTTACCCTAAGCAGATGAATGCCTTTCGTCATAATTTAGCAAAATTCAACTATTCTATGTTTGAAGCAGAGTCCCTATACCAAACGACACAGCGTGTCTATGAACTAATCATTTCTATGAAAAATCAATCATATGAAAATGTTTTGTTAGTAGGTCATGGAGCAAATTTTACTGCTTCTATTCGTTCTTTATTAGGTCATGAACCTGCAACAATTCGTGATATTGGTGGACTAAATAATGGTAGCGTCACTATCCTAGAAACAAATGATTTTAAAACTTTTACTTGCTTGTTATGGAATGATAAATCTTATCTTGAAGAAAATAATTCTGCTCTTATCAAAAGATACTAATTCTGCTATATACAAAAAGGTCCTAGGTTTTCACCTTAGACCTCTTTTTTATCTAACATACTTTAAGCGAAGCACCTTCTCTTGTTGCCTGTTCAGTCGTAGTAGAATCACAACTTTATCAATACTCATGTTACTTTCAAGCAACCGTTCAGCTGCCATCATGAGCCCGTTGTTAATTCCCATTTCAAGAATCGGATTCTCTTTTTCATTTATGTCAAAAATAAACTTATTATCTGGAAGGTCAAAAAGAACTTTAACAGCTCCAAAGAGTTGCTCAAAACTATCAATAGCAACATCATAAACCGGTTTTGTTCCGTGTTTTAAGCGACGTCCTCTGTGGTTAAACCACATAGAATGCCATCCTCCATTAAAAGCACCCATAACATCATTGTCATATGAATCTCCAACATAAAGTGTTGTTGACGGATTCATGTCAAATTGCTCAGCAGCTAAGTTAAAAATCTCTTTTTCTGGTTTTTGAAAACCAGTCGCTTGGCTAACAATCACTCTTTTGGGATTGACATAATTATAAAGTCCAAGTTTTTTGACTTTCTTCAATTGATGCTCAGTTGGACCATTTGTAATGATTCCAATTGGTACTTTTTTTGACTTAAGAAAATCGAGTGTCATTCGCATTTCATCAAGCATACTAATATTTTCCAACTCAACTTCATAAATTTCTTGAAACTTGTTGCCAGTATCTTCATCAATTTCATGGTAGTCAAATTCAAGGAGTGTTTCTTTGCAACGCCAAAAACGGAAGTACTCTGTCGTCCATTCATTAGCCATAACACGAGGAAAACCAATATCTGAGTAATGCCTGAAGCGGATATAAGCTTGGTTAATATTTGACAAGTCAAAATCTGGAAAACACTTTTCTACAGCAATACAAAATGGTGCTTGTTGGTCATAAATCGTATCATCCACATCAAAAACAATCGAAGTAATCATTAATATCTTATCTCTCTCTACTTTTTACATACTCCCTCAATTATACTATTTTTTCAGTGTCATTTCAATTTAAGTCTCGTATGAGACATTTCTATAAAATTCTTACGGAACTACCTCCTTATCTAGCAATCTTCCTTCTAGAGTATTATTCCGTCAACTCAAAATAATCAGTATTCACAAGTAAATTTCACATCTCTCATAGAAAAAACAATGTGTATTCAATAGGCATTTATGGTACAATAGGAGGGAAAACTTTATGGAGGAAAACATGTCAAACGAACATATCGAAGAATTAAATGACCAACAGATTGTCCGTCGTGAAAAAATGACGGCTTTGGCTGAACAAGGAATTGATCCATTTGGAAAACGTTTCGAACGTACAACAACTTCTGGTCAATTAAATAAACAATACGCTGATAAAACAAAAGAAGAATTACATGAAGTCAATGAAACTGCTACAATTGCTGGTAGACTGATGACCAAGCGTGGTAAAGGTAAGGTTGGTTTCGCACATATTCAAGACCGCGATGGTCAAATTCAGATTTATGTCCGCAAAGATGCCATTGGGGACGAAAACTACGAAATTTTTAAGAAGGCTGATATTGGTGACTTCTTAGGTATTGAAGGTGAAATTATGCGAACCAATATGGGTGAATTGTCAATTAAAGCAACCCATATCACGCATCTTTCTAAGGCTTTACGCCCACTTCCTGAAAAATTCCATGGTCTAACTGATGTGGAAACCATCTACCGTAAACGTTATTTGGATCTGATTTCTAACCGTGACAGCTTTGACCGTTTTGTTACTCGTTCTAAAATCATTTCAGAAATCCGTCGCTACCTTGACGGACTTGGCTTCCTCGAAGTGGAAACGCCTGTTCTTCACAATGAAGCTGGTGGGGCTGCCGCACGTCCGTTTGTAACGCACCATAATGCGCAAAATATTGACATGGTTTTACGGATAGCAACTGAACTTCACCTTAAACGTCTGATTGTTGGTGGTATGGAGCGTGTCTATGAAATGGGACGTATTTTCCGAAATGAAGGAATGGATGCCACACACAACCCAGAATTTACAACAATTGAAATTTATCAAGCTTATGCTGACTTTGAAGACATCATGGACTTGGTCGAAGGTATCATTCAGCATGCCGCAAAAGCTGTTAAAGGCGATGCTCCAATTTCCTATCAAGGAACTGAACTTGCTATTAATCAGCCATTCAAGCGTGTTCATATGGTTGATGCCATCAAAGAAATATCTGGTGTCGACTTCTGGAAAGAAATGACACTTGAAGAAGCTCAAGCACTTGCCAAAGAAAAAAATGTTGCTCTTGAGAAACATTTCACTTCAGTTGGTCATATCATCAATGCCTTCTTTGAAGAGTTTGTGGAAGAAACGCTTATTCAACCAACCTTCGTTTATGGTCACCCAGTTGAGGTCTCTCCTCTTGCCAAGAAAAATGCTGATGATTCTCGATTTACTGATCGTTTTGAGCTTTTCATCATGACAAAAGAATATGGCAATGCCTTTACCGAACTCAATGACCCAATTGATCAGTTAGAACGGTTCCAAGCACAAGCAAAAGCCAAAGAACTTGGTGATGACGAAGCTACGGGAATTGATTACGATTATGTCGAAGCTCTTGAATATGGTATGCCACCAACAGGAGGCGTCGGAATTGGGATTGACCGCCTCTGCATGCTCCTCACAGATACTATTACTATCCGTGATGTGCTCCTATTCCCAACTATGAAATAAACTATGACAAAAAAATATATTTCTTATATCTCAGCTGCAATCTTCTTAGCCTACGGTGTGATTGCCAGTAAATGGCTATTTATCGGATTTGGAGGAGTTTTTCTTCTAATTGGCGTGGCGGACTATCTTCGAAAACGCAATAAATAAGTGATAACTACTGAACTGCAACAATGTAAGAACATGTGTAGAAGTAAAAAGTCCCCTATTTTATAAAAGCAACAGCGGTAACCTCATAATGAAGTTACCGCTGTTTTAGAAATAAAGGGAGATATTGATAAAATGAAAGAAGAAAATAGCTCTCTGAAAATTCATTAAGGAAGAAAGGGAATATCAACAATATTATTTGGCTTTTAGGTCAAAATTAGAACTCCAAAAGAGAGAACAAAGGTTATGAAGAAACTAAGCACTACAGTAATAAAAACTGTCCTATTTTTTGTGAGTTGGGTCTTACTTATAGGATTAATTCCAACTCCCAATAATTTAAATAGTGCTGTTTGAAGATTCTGATCAGAATTAATTCCATTTTTGTACAGTTTATGTCTGACACTAATTTTTTGGTTGATTGAAAAAAGACGCGTCACCTTAAATATCGTTTCAAAACCCTTTCGAAATAGTCTTATGGGAATAGTTACAGGAGTTTTATGGATTGGTGCGGTTGTGGCTGTTTTGATGCTAAGTGGCGTAATCAAAGTAACAAATATCAATACAATTTCCATGCTGTGGTTATGGATCATTTCAGTTTTTATTAATACAGTCATGCAGGAACTACTCGTTCGAGGCTACTTGTATCAGATGATTAAATCTAGCTATAATATAATAGCAGCCACAATAGTTACAACATTATTGTTTACATTTATGCATGGCGGAGCATTTGAGGCTGGTGTCATTCCTGTTTTAAATGTAATCTCTATGAGTGTTTTAATGACGGTTGTCTTGGAATACACACACTCTTTGTTAATGCCAATCATCATGCATTTTATTTGGAATTGTATTGGTGCTATCATTTTAGGTGGGGTTTCTTTAGCGGAGGATTACCCACATCTATTGGATATTGAATTTACTGGAAATATATTAATCACTGGAGGCGTCCCAAAGATAGAAGGAAGTATTGTTGTTCTACTGGTAAATGTGATATTAAGCGTGGTATTTTTAATACTTTTGAAGAAGAAAAATCATTCGAGGTGGGAAAAATGACGTATACTTTAGAAGAAAGAATTCACATCCATAGAGCTATGGCAGAAAGCTATCATGCTGCTTACAGCGAAAAGGTTGTTGAAAAAGGTGAAACATACCGTGATTGGGTCTTTGCAGAACATGCAAAATATTGGTCACCATATTTTGGTGATAATATTATTGATTTAGATGAAAATCCCATAACTGTGCAACAAAGTGCCACCATGGAGGTAAGAACCTATTGTCTTACTTTCCCCGATTGGGGATCTCTTGGTTTCAAATATTGGCCATCCGACAATGGATTTGTGATGCAAACACATTTTGGCGGACATGACAAAAATGGAAAATTGATGGACTTCTTTGCCTACGGATTTGTAACTACAAATGAAGCCTGTGAAATCATTTGCTGGGAAACGCATGTCAGCCCTGAATATAACGATTTTTTGGATCTTGCTATTGGTGTTCATGGTCCATTCAAAGATGGGGCAAATGAATATATGCAGGCAGTTGAAAAAAAACTTCGACAAAAATAAGAAAGTAACCATTTTTTACCTTCGTTCAACTATAGTAACTTATACTACATATATAAAGTTAATAAGACTTTTGTAATAGTAAAAACGGAGGAAACAATTATGGCTAATATTAAAAGAATTTTAAAAGATTCATTTACAGATGTGAAAGAAGATATTTCACTCGTCCATGACATTAATAAAGAAAATCTGAAAATGGTTCGTGATGTCAATCATGCTAACATTGCAGAGGCACGCAAACTCATGAAAAATTTTATTGAGGATGACGATGAGGACACTAAAGAAATCGAAAAAGCTATCCGTGATCGTTTAGAGACTGGATTCAAAAATTGGAATGGTGGTTATGACGGTTGGTTAGAGTGGTGCAATACCCTTTATGAACCAGATGCTCATTATAATATCCCTTTCAATGGAACACAGCGCCGTTGTACGTTAGAAGAGTATAAAGAAATGATGGGACAACTATTTCAACATTTCACCATGGAACTTGGTGATTTCGACAATATGATTATCAAAGATAATTGGGCTGCTATTCGTTACACTGTTAAAGTGAAAAATCTTGATACGGGCAAGGAAATTATTCAACACACTATGGAATTCGTTGTTTTTAAAGAAAATAAAGATGAACGTGGCGTTCGTGTCGTTGAAGGTTGGGCTCTATCAGACTCCGCACTCAGCTAACAACTAATATAAAAACATGGAGAACATTTATTAAAATGTTCTCCATGTTTTTATATTACAAGTAGACCCCACTAGTGATTTCATCTAGATTAATAATTCAGTCATATTATCACCTAACATTTTTTTCATTTTGACTTGACAGCATGATGGACTTATTATATTATTTTAGTTAACCTATTTTTAAAAAAGGTTAACTAAAATAGAATTGGAGTTTTTTATGCCTCGCCACTCAACTTTGTCACTCATATTACCAGCTTTTGGTGCTGCATTGATAGCTGTTTTATCACAAATCGTTATTCCAATAGGAGCTGTTCCCTTCTCTTTACAAACATTAGGCGTTGGACTCTGTGCCACACTCTTTAAGCCGCGTGAAGCTGTTCTCAGTATTGGTTTATATATACTACTAGGTGCGATTGGACTTCCAGTATTTGCAGGCGGTAGCGCAGGTTTCTCTATCCTTTTTGGTCCGACAGCTGGTTTCATATGGGGATTTCTTCTTTATGCTGCTCTTGCATCGTCATTAATCCAGCCAAAAAGTCCCATTTGGAAAATATTTGTCGTTAATGTTTTAGGAGATGGACTTGTTTTATTTTGTGGTATATTGAGTTTACATTTTCTTGCAAATCTAGGATGGCAAGCTTCACTATTTGCCGGTGTGATTCCATTTATCTTACCAGATTTTGGAAAAGTTTTACTAATTACTTTTATCAGCAAACCTATCCTTAGCTCTTCAAAAACAACGACTTATTTCAAATAAAAATAGAGTGGCTGTTATCCCAACTCTATCTTTGTTCCTATCCTCTGAAAGCATCAGTAATCACTTTAAATTCGTCATTAGTCAAGGTAATTCCCTTGCCCATTTTAGTATGATCAGGATTCCAAGAACGGATATCAAACTTTGCTGGTGCACCACCAAAACTGACACGGTTCAACTCCTTTGTCCACCCCTTATCATTTTCTGACAAAGTCAATAAGTGTTCCTCAATTTTAAAAGTAAATTCTGCCATAATTTCTTCCTCCTACTTATTTATTCGCAAGCCAAATTTAAAATATAGTCCTCTTTTGACCAAAGTCATTTATTTTTTGACTAAATTATTGTATAATCATTCTAACAATTTTTTGAGGAAATGACCATGAAAAAAACATTACGAACCTTCATGAAACGACTAGGTGATTTTGTAGAGCTGAGACAGAAACCTACTGTAATCAGTCTTAAATCAAATAAAATTTCAACAACTATTAAGTTGGCACAGACTGAACAGCTAGCTCTTCATGTTATTTACTCTGACAGAAGTTTTACTGGTGATTTAGTCAAATATGATAAAAAAGAGGGAAAATTAATTTTAAAAAATTTCCAAAAAAATATGTCAGTCATTATTCCTATCGAAAAAATTGACAGACTTACTACTGTCCCTCCAACTATTCGAAAATCTCAATTACAACATGTTTCAAAAAAATAACCAAAATATTGATTGTTTCAATAATACTTTGGTTATTTTTATTATGCTCTGACTGTCTTGCTTGAACCGTCTCTTTGATATAAATTAACAAGTCCTTCTTTACATGAACGAATCATATCTCCAGGTTTAACTTCTCGAGAAACTGTAATTGTCAGTAATTCCATTGGATTTGGTGCACGGTCAATTTTATTTCCATCAGCATCATGAAGGTCTTCAATATAAGATTCGAAATGTCGGAAACCTGGCCCGTAAAACTCAATACGGTCTCCTTCAAGGATAACATTTCGTTGACGGATAGTTGCCGTCATATTGTTTTTATTAAAAGCAACAACTTCTCCAATAAATTTATACTGTGGAATCTTCCGGCGAGCACCGAACAACTGCTCATTTTCACTAGGTGTTTGGTAATAAAAACCTGTCGCTAACTCACGCTGAGCAACCTTCCACAACTCATCAATTAAATCTTGCTTGATAGCTTCAAACTTTTCTGGACTTTCCATGTAAGCGTCAACTGCTGCTTTATAACAATTAGTCACCGTTGAAACATAATGAATTGACTTCATACGTCCTTCAATTTTAAGACTATCCGCACCATTTTCAATCATGTCGGGAATGTTTTCAATCATACACATGTCAACAGCAGACATGGAATACTCTTCTGGAACTTCTCCCTTAAGTGCACGACGTTCTTGTCCAAAGGGCATATCATAAAGGCTGTACTTCCAACGACAAGACTGTGAACATCCTCCACGGTTAGCATCCCGATGACTCATGTGATTTGACAATACACAGCGACCAGAGTAAGAAATGCACATAGCGCCATGAACAAAGGCTTCTATTTCTACAGATGTATTTTTACGAATCTCTGCTAGTTCGGCCATAGTCACTTCACGCGCCAAAACAACGCGTGTCAGACCCAGCTCCTTCCAAAACTCAAATGTTTCGTAGTTTGTTGATGACGCCTGAGTTGACAAGTGAATCTCAAGTCCTGGTGCTTCTGTCGCACAGATAACGATAAGTGCTGGGTCAGAAACGATAACTGCATCTAATCCCATATCTCGTAACTCACGAAACCACGCACCAGCTCCTAGTTCATTTCCTTCGTGTGTCACCATATTTGCTGCTACATAGACTTTGGCATCATGTTGATGTGCGTAATTGATACCTTCTTTCATTTCCTCCATTGAGAAATTTCCAGCACGGCTACGCAGTCCGTAAGCTTGTCCACCAACGAAAACAGCATCTGCACCGTAATCAATAGCAACTTTCAATTTTTCCAAAGTACCTGCAGGCGATAAAACCTCAGGACGTTTCAATAATTTAGTCATTTTTTCTCCAATTTTCAAGATTGTAAGATGTCATTTTTAAAGTTAATATTTCGAAAACTGCTGTTTAGCAGTCTCTATTATAGTCTGTAGTGCCTTGAAATCAGAAACTCTCTCACTACAGATTTTTGCGTATCATAAATACCTCTATTTCACTAATTTTGGGTCAAACTCATAAAATCCAGTATCGAGACCACGTCCTACTGGATGGAGATTACGAATTTCTTCGTCAAACAAAAAGGCTCTATCTTGAGTAAAATCTCCAGTTTCAATCAATTCCTTTGCTTTAACAAAAATTTTAGCAATTTCAACAAAATTTTGACCAGGACAATAGATACCATCTAATTTCCAATGACTTAGATTATGATCAATTAATTCTTTCAATTTAGTCATCATATCAATATCATTATTTATGAAGATGTGTGTCCCATGTTTATCTTCATAAATTGAATAGTGACTTTCTTCATCATTTGGTTCCGAGAGAAAAAGACCACGTTCCCTAGTTTTTTCGTCATCAATATGTGTGAAATTATAATAGTTTTGTAAAAGCGGACGTTTCGAATGATGAATGACGGAAGCACCATAAACGAGAACCTCGGCTGGGAAATCAAGATTTTCTGAGAGTTGAAACAATTCTTCAGAAGGAATTTCCCGTGATAGAACAGTCTCGACAGCTCCGTGATCTCCCCAAAAGTTTACTTGACGGCTCGATGTAACAAAGACTGAGGTATCATAGATAAGATTAAAGTGGTAGCCATCACGTTTATTGACATGAAATACTCCTGCATCCCCAACCACTAGATAGTCAGCTTTGATTTCTTTCATCACATCCAAGAATGGTTTAATAGTATTCATCATCTCTTGGTGCATGAGAGCATTGCAGGCTACTGTTAGTTCTTTACCTGCTTCGTGAACGAGATTGGCAATTTCGCGCAACTCATCAAAAGTGAAGTTGTGAGGTAAGCGTAAGCCATAATTTTCCTCACCAACATAAATGCGATCAACACCTGCCATCAAAAGCTCTTTTACTTGCTCAATAGACTCAGCTGTTGCTGTAATAATTATTTTTTCCATAGCGTTACTATTATAACAGATTATTCGTTATTTTATAAATTATTTTTTACGGTGCTACCATTCCAATTAAGAATTTGTTGGAAAGTTAACCCTTTTCTAAAAAAAAGTGACAAATCAAACCAGATATGATAGAATTATTTAGTGTAATTAAAGGAGACAGTTATGGTAGCACCACTAAGACAGCGTAAAGACTTCAAAGAACAAGACGTTCAAGAAGACCTTACGCCAAAATTTCAAGAATTTCAGAATATAAACAATAACAGCGCTAAGTTTAATGAGTTAATCTTTTTTGCACGTATTGCTCTTTTTGGTATCTCAACTGTTTTGGTAGCTTTCCTTTTACTGGTTTGGGACTTCTCTCCATTTTTGGCATTCTTGGTTGCTTCCTTAGCAGGACTTGTCGTCACTACAATTATTTCAACACTTATTAAGAAATTATACTAAAACTCCTCTGGAGTTTTTTTTGTTTGTTCAACTGTAAATGCTTTTCCTTGTTTTTCTAATCATTTACAAAATAAATCTAAAAGCCTACTCCCACAATTTTTGGGAGTTTTTTGCTTTTGACTAATTCCTTAACTTGAATATAATTCAACAACGAGTCAATCGTCTTGTCAGCAAAAAATTATCATTTCTTGTTTTTTAATATTTTTTGACAGAAACAC
This sequence comes from uncultured Streptococcus sp., assembly GCA_964590305.1. Lineage (GTDB taxonomy): Bacteria > Bacillota > Bacilli > Lactobacillales > Streptococcaceae > Streptococcus. The sequence goes on along the minus strand of CAZPYI010000067.1, from coordinate 834 downwards.
GGTTTAAACGTTATAATGTATTTATTAGGAGGTGAGTATTATGAGTGGTTCTCTTGAAAATAAACAAGTGATGGCTAGTAATATACGCTGGCACTTAAATCATCTTGGGTTAAATGTGAAAGATTTTGCTAAAAAGTTAAACTTTAAATATTCTACTGTATTAGATTGGACAAATGCTAAAACATACCCGCGAATTGATAAGATTGAAATAATGGCAAATTATTTTAATGTGGAAAAATCAGACTTAGTTGAACAGTATGCTCCTAAAGTTGAAAGACTCTCTCCATCCATCCCCGAAAAAGTAATTCAGTTAAATAGAAAATTAGATAATGAAAACCACATGAAATGGATTTTATGTGGTGAAAAGTTATTAAAAAATCAAAAAGATAACGATGATGTCCAAGAAAAACTATTTGAGTATAAAGTCTTTGAAAAACTCTCTGCTGGTACAGGATTCTCATATTTTAATGACGGTAACTATGACACTGTCTTTCATAAAGATGGAATTACTCATGACTTTGCTTCTTGGATTTATGGAGATTCCATGGAACCTGACTTTTTGAATGGGGAAGTTGCACTCATTAAGCAAGATGGCTTTGATTATGATGGTGCTATATATGCTGTTGATTGGGATAGTCAAACTTATATCAAACGAGTTTATCGTGAGAATGATGGTTTACGCTTAGTATCACTAAACAGTAAATATGCCGATAAGTTCGCTCCATATTCAGAAGATCCAAGAATAGTCGGTAAAATTATTGGACATTTTATGCCGGAGGAATATTAGGATAATATAATTTGTGAGAAAGTTTAAAAAGATTATAGGATTATAAC
>CAZPYI010000066.1:11725-12364 GCA_964590305.1 uncultured Streptococcus sp. | reverse complement strand
TAACTGATTAATAGAAAAGATACTATCTCAATGAATAAGACCTCTAAACTAAGAAATCGTGGTTATAGCGTGAATCACAAGAAAGTTCTGTGACGATGACTCGCATCTCAAAAATAAGGACTCCCCTTACAAAAGTGAGGTTGATAAGAAGGTTAATAATCTCATTAATAGCTCGCTCTTAACTGAGAAAGGTATTCGACCGCTCGCACCTCGTGATAGGAATAGTCCCGATATTTGGTATGATGGAATCTCTATTTACTATCCTCAAATTTGAAATGTTCTTCAATTTTAAGAAAATATTTACCTTGATAGACTTGAAGTAGCACACGTTACCAATAACAAGCGCATTGAAGTCAAACTAAAAGGACTGAACCCTGTATAATACAGGACACAATCCGTCATCTATATTTTGTCCAACTTTTTGGGCCAGCACATCATCGTTTTTGTTTAAATTTTCTTCTAGAATTTCTTCTTAAATGTTAGCACTGCCATTGCACCAGAGATTTTTTCATTGTGGTAGACATTTTTAAGACTAAGCTCTCCTTGGTTTTCTTCCATAATATTTTTAACAATATATAAGCCTAAGCCATGATTCTTTTCTTCATTTCTTTTACTTGTTCTATATTTATCCGTTAGAAG
>CAZPYI010000066.1:0-11715 GCA_964590305.1 uncultured Streptococcus sp. | reverse complement strand
CTAATTCATCGAAGCCAGTGCCTTCATCACAAATTTCAATCCTGTATGCCTCATCACTATCACTAAAAGAAATAGTAATTGTTGTATTTGTTAGAGAATTTTCAATGCTATTCATTACAATATTCTCCAATGCTCTTTCAATACCTTCTTTATCTATTCTGATACTACTCGTATCTAATTTTCCAATCTTGAGTTCTCTCTGATGTGATAAGCATATGGCTTTGAGATTTTTGACCCAGGAATCAACTACTTGCTCTGTAATCGGTCCTCTTGCTTTCAACACTTCAGATTTACTAGTAAATTGTGATAATTTGTCAACGTAACTCTCCAACCTTTGAACACCATTATAAATATCCACTAGTCTATCATCCTTATCACAGTTTGATTCTTCTTCTAATAATTCTAAATTTCCTTTTATCAAAGTGATTGGTGTTCTAATATCGTGCGTTACTGACTGCACCAGATTTTTTCGCTCTTCCTCCATTGACCATTGTTGTTCCAAGGATTGTCGTAACTCTTCACTTAAAGAATCCAAGGAAGATAAAATATCTCCAATTTCCAAATAACGACTTGTTTTTCTAGGAAAATCTAAGTTCATCTGCTTAATGAAATCATTTGTTTCTGATACTTTTTTTAACTCTTTTCTGATAATGCTAATCGACCGTCTCACTAAAATCAGAAAACCGGTTACCCAAAAAATAAAAACGGCAGAAAAGTAGAGAGCTTCAAAATTGTTAGCCCGATTGTATAGACTTTTTGAAGTGAAAAATGGTGAGATTCTATAAGACAACACCAACTCTTTATCTTGAGATGTCAAATAGACAAAAACCCTTGTGGAAAAAATACTATTAGTTATCGCACGACCTTTTTGTGTAGCTTCTTCTATATAAGAGTCATATTTATGATTTATGGTCTGTTCTATTTTATCACCCTCAATAAACTTGTAATCATAATAATAAGGGATATCATTGGTATCCCAATTTTGACTTTGAAAAGCCTCTTCCACAATAGCAATTTCTTGTTCAGGATAATTGGCTGGGTAAATGATATGATAATTTATCAATAAATTAATAGATAAAAACGAAAGGAAGAGAATTAAAAAGGTATATAGCAATTCCATAAGTGAATACCTAACAATCATTTTTCCTAAACTATTTCGATTCCCCATTTATATCCCACTCCCCAAACAGTTTGAATTGGATTGACTCCGTAATCTGAAAATTTCCCTCTGATTTGCTTGATTCGCTCAGTGATAGATGTTTTACTGTCTCCCAAGGCATCATAACCGTAAATCGAGGTATAGATACGTTCTTTTGAAAAGACCTGACCTTTATTTTTCAGAAGTAATTCGCAAATTTTATATTCCGAAGAGGTCAGTTTCATCGGAACATTGTCATAATAGACTGTTTTTGAAATCATGTCACATGATATCAGACCATCTACGAGTCTCACGTGCTTCTCACGGTGATCTCTTCTGATATGAGCGGCAATTCTTGCTCTCAGTTCAGCAATCGAAAATGGCTTTGTGATGTAATCGTCTGCCCCAATTGCAAAACCATGAATTTTGTCCTCTTCAAAATCTTTGGCAGTTAATAGGAGAATGGGAACATCAATAGTATCACGATAGTGACCAAGAAAGTCAAAACCAGACATTTGAGGCATCATAACATCTAGTAAAATCAAATCATAATCCTGAACTAAATTGAGGTCCACATTGGTAACATTATCTTCAATATCAACCTCATAGTCCTTTTTCAGGACATTTTTAATCAGCTTTAACAAATCAAGATCATCGTCAATGACTAAAATCTTCATATTATTCCTCCAATTGTGTCATCCCACTCCATCTATTATACCAAAGAATAGCAAAGAACATGAAGATCATCGTAAGCAGGAAAGCTGCTGATAAATATAAGTAAAGGTTTGTTTCTCCTCCACCTGAATGTATAGTATTTGAATAGGTAGTTAACAGTTTAATGTTCCAAACAAAAGGAAGCCACTTCCACACAGTCGCTCCTAAATCTGTTGTCCCCAAAAGAATTGAAGCGAGAGAAAAGAAACTGCCAAATAAAATACTGCCAACATAGTTTAATTGAAGACATATTACTTGATAAAAGACAATTAAAGGAAGTACGGTCATAAAAGAAATAAGTGCTAGAACACTGACATGAACTAAGTTAATAGAAATTTTTATGACAAATACTTGTCCTAGGGCAAATGTCATAATAGCAAGAAGCTCCATAAAGGCAAAAAGTAAAACAGTTAATGCAAATCGACTCACAAATAACAAGGCGCGCTTCCTCCCAATCCTCAATTCATTGGCATATAATGCTGCTTCTTTATCTGGTTGGTAAAGCATTGGGATAAAAAAACTTAAGGAGAAATTAGATACAATGGCGAATAGCAAGAAGAAGCTTTCAACTTCTTTCCCACTAATTGTTGAGCTCATTAAGCGATAGATAAGTAGTAACAGTGAGAAGAGGACTGGACAAGCTAAGATTATCATCCTTAGAGGTGTGCGCCGTGTCTTTAACCATTGCGCATAAATAATGTTAACCATATCTCTTTTCCCCTATCCATATTTGTAGAAAAATTGACACAATAAAAATCAAAAGGCTGGCAACTATAGCAATTCCTAAAACGCTATAATCTGATAGATAAGAGTTCCCTTCTAAAAATGTCCCATTCGGGTGAATGCCAAGAATTGGTGCCATCATTCTTAGATTATATCCCCAAGGGAATGCCCACCAATAGTCTTTTACAGCTATGACAGCTGAAGGAAAGGTTAGTAGAAAATTAAAAAGTATGAGGACTGGTCCTTTTAAAAATGTCGAAGCAAGCAATAAAATCCCAAGAATTGGTAAACTTCCAAAAAATAAGCAAACCGTTGCTAGCACTACTTTTAAAAAGAATAAGTGTTCTCCAACAATAAAAGTCCCCACTAAAAAGATAAGAATCAAAGATATAAATAAAATAATAGCAAGCTCACATAAAATGACCAAATTTTTAGCAATAATTTGTTTCTTCAAACTAAGTCCTAAACTTTTGAATTGTACTTTGTTGCTCTCTTTCTCCTTATTACCAATATTTATAACAAGAAGACTCAAAACTACTGGCAATATCATAATCGGATACCAGTTAAACGATGTCGCAATCAGGTAACTCTTCCCCGCAGGAGCTGTTCCCATAAAACTAACCATTAATAGGTTGAATACAAGAAAAACAGTCGGTATTATCAGTAAAAGCTTTGCACTTGCTGAACGTTTTTCTTTCAGCCACTCTGCCTTGAATTCATTAGACATTAACTTCCCTCGTTTCTCTGATAATATCCATAAAAAGCTGTTCAAGGTCATGTTCATTCTTATCATTTACCCCTTCATAACTCAAAGAGCCATTATGAATGATCCCAATATCATCAGCAACTTGTTGTACTTCACTTAATATATGACTTGACAAAATAATTGTGATTCCCTGTTGAGTTAGTGATTTTATTAATTCTCTCAATTCTAAAATACCAACAGGATCCAAACCATTTGTGGGTTCATCTAAAATCAATAATTTTGGGCTATTAATTAAAGCCATTGCAATTCCCAACCGTTGCTTCATCCCTAAAGAAAACTGTTTCGCTAACTTTTTACCTGTATTTTCTAAAGAAACTATTCTAAGAACTTCTGGTATTCTCTTATTTTCTATATCCAGCAAGAGAGTCAAAACTTTTAAATTTTCATAAGCTGTCAGATTTGGATAAATGGCTGGATTTTCAATAATAGAGCCTATTTCTTTCAAATTCTCTTGTCTCCAAGTTTTACCTTGATAGAAGATTTCCCCCGCATTCGGACGAATAACTCCCGTTATGATTTTCAATAAAGTTGACTTCCCAGCACCGTTCGGTCCGAGCAAACCATACACTTTCCCTTCTTCTACAGTCAACGATACGTCACTTAATACCACTTGATTTTTGTATTCTTTTTTAATATGTTGCAACCTTAATAATTCAGTCATTTCATACCTCCATCCTTCAAAAACAGTATACTGCCTAAATCTAACTAAAAAATAACTAAAGCATCTTTTTAGAAAATCTTTATTTTATCAAAAACACCACTTGGAATTTATCCAGGTGGTGTTTGATTATAATCTCACTAGTTGACTAAATTTTACTCTTGCAAAACACCTTCTACCTAAACAGATTTGGTAAGAATTTATTTTGATAAATAGTATTGTAGAGTAGCTTGTTTTTTTGGGTTGGAATTATGGTGATTTCTTCAGATTTATTTCTTCCTAAAGCTTGTAAATTTCCCCTATTTTCTAAGGCAAGTAAGGATAAATAATAAGCTGCTCGGCAACCGACTTCACTATCATTGACTTTTCTAACTTTTTTTCCTGTTACGTCAGCAAGCAATTCAAGAAAGAAATCCGTTTTAAAGAGGCCTCCTGTTACATACAATGTCTCGATTGACTCGGCTAAACTTTCCAAGTCTTCGAGGATAGCTTTTATGTTGAAAAATACCCCCTCAATAGCAGCTCTCGCCATATCTTTTCTGCTATGGTTGAAATTGAGATTTAGGAATTCTCCTCGTCTCTCTTCATCCCAAAGCGGCGCCCGCTCTCCTCCAAAATAAGGATAACAGATCAGACCATTTGAACCAAGTGGAACACTTGCTATATCCTTCAATACTTTATCAATCTTTTCTCCAGAATAAAGATTATTTGAAAGCCATTCCAAGATGTTTCCACCAGAATTACTAGCACCACCAACTACCCATTGATTATTTAATAAAGCATAGGTGAATAATCTTTTTCTTGGGTCAACGACTTTTTTCTTGGTCACAATACGAATGGCAGAAGACGTTCCAACTGTTACAACAGCAGTATTTCCATCCGTTGCACCAACACCAAGATTTGCCATCGGCCCATCACCAGCTCCGAAAATAAATAAAGTATTATCGGTTAGTCCTCTGACTTCTTTCAGTAGGTTTGGTAGCCCGTTTTGATAATCGATTGTTGAAACAATTTCTGGCAAAAAGCTAACATCAATTCCTAAAAATTCAAGAATTTCTTCATCCCATTCCTCTGAAGAAATATTTACAAGCCCTGTGCCTGTTGCCGATGACAAATCAATCTTATTAACACCGAAAAGGTTGTAAAAGAGATATTCTTTTATTCCCATAAAATGACAAATAGGCTCTTTAAAGTGATTGGACTTTTCTTGAAGGTAGGCAATTTTGTTTAGCCAAGTCATTGAATGAATGGGTGTGCCAGTCTTTTGGAAAAACAAATCTCCTTTGGCAGAAAGTTTAAGTGATTTTGCCTGAGCACGCGCACGACCATCTGCCCAAGTCATTGAAGCGGTGAGAGGGTGAAATGACTTATCCAAGGCAATTAGCGAATGCATTTGGCAAGAAAATGTAATGGCTTGTATGCAATCTTCAGGTGACAATCTTCGACTAATTGACCGAATCACATCTAATATATCCGAAATCAGTTGCTGAGAATCCTGTTCCGCTCTCCCATCACTGTCTCTAACCAAATTATTATCTCGTGATGCTTTGAAATACTCTTCACCCGAACGATTAAATGCAATAGCTTTTGTAGAAGTTGTTCCGATATCAATTCCTATAATGTAATTCATGTCATAGGACTCCTTCTAATCTAGTCGTTTGTTTTTAATAACTTTTTGGTACCAATAATAGGAATCTTTTTTCAGACGTTTTAAACTGCCATTTCCCAAATTGTCTTTATCTACATAAATTAAGCCATATCTTTTTTTCATTTCCCCAGTTGAAGCTGAAACAAGATCAATTATTCCCCATGAAATATAACCAATTATTGAGATATTATCTGAAATACCTAACAAAACTTGTTCAAGATGCTTGGACATGTAATCAATCCGATAAGGATCATGAATTTGTCCGTCTTGTTCTAGCTTATCTTGTGCACCAAAACCATTTTCTACTATAAAAAGCGGTTTCTTGTATTTCTCATAGAGAGCATTGAGCGTGATTCTCAATCCTATAGGGTCAATCGCCCAACCCCAGTCACTGGTTTCTAAATATGGATTTTTAGCGGACAAGACAACATTTCCTCGATTGACTGCAACATTGCTGAAATCGCTAATTGATGTTCTTGAAGAATAATAGCTGAAAGCAACAAAGTCTACAGTAGAATCCAAGATGGCTTTGTCCTCTTCTGAGACGGTCAATGTGACACCTTTTTCTGTTAAAATATTTTCCATATAAAATGGGTAGGCACCATTGACTTGAACATCAACAAAGAAGGTATTTAATCGGTCATCTAACATGGACTTCCAGACATCTTTGGGATTGCAAGAATAAGGATAGAAACTACCACCTGCAATCATGCAGCCAATCTGAGTTTTTGGACATATTTCCTTGCAAGCTTTTACTGCTAAAGAACTGGCAAGAAGCATGTGGTGAGCTGACTGAAATAAAACTTGATCCCTGTCTTCTCCTTCTTCAATAGCTAATCCCGCTCCTGAAAATGGGCTATGAAGGACGATATTGATTTCGTTGAAAGTAATCCAGTAATCAACAAGACTACCGAATTCTTCAAAGCAAGTTTTAGCAAAACGAAGGTAAAAATCAATCACTTGCCTATCTCGCCAAGCACCATATGTCTCAATCAACCCAAAAGGGATATCAAAATGGGCTAGAGTGACTAAGACCTTCATCTTTTTTTGGCGACATTTTTTAAAAAGTTTGTGATAAAAATCAATTCCTTCTTGATTTGGAGTCTCTTCATCTCCATTTGGGTAGAGACGACTCCAAGAAATAGACGTTCTAAAGACAGTAATTCCTAAATCTCCCAGCAAATCAAGGTCACTGTCATAGTGATGGTAAAAATCAATTCCTGTGTGACTTGGATAATAATTATTAGCATCCATCACTATAGGGGTTTTATTGCCTAATTTGATAGACTGACGCTTATCACCATAAGGGATAAAATCGATATTACTTGGTCCACGACCACCTTCATCCCAAGCCCCTTCTGCTTGGTTGGCAGCAATTGCTCCACCTAGCAGAAAAGAATCTGGAAATGTCTTACTATTTTGCATTAGTTAACTCCTAATATCGGTTCTCCGACAACTGCATGTGAGGATTTTGTTTGATTAAAAGTATGGTATTGATCTGAATTTGTAATAATAACCATTGTAATTGGATTATAACCACTTTTTTGGATGCTTTCAAGGTCAATTTTCCCCAGAACATCACCTTGTTTCACTTGATCACCTTTTTGAGCGGTAATATGGAAGCCTTGACCATTCAATTTAACCGTATCAATCCCAATGTGAACTAGGACTTCCAAGCCATTGTCCGCAACAATCCCGATCGCATGTTGTGTTGGGAAAACAGATGTGACTGTTCCAGTTATTGGTGCGTAGATAATATTATTTTTTGGCAGAATAGCAAGTCCTTTTCCTAAAATTTCTTGACTAAAAACAGCATCTTCAAGTGAACTTAGTGGGTAAATATCACCTTCAACTGCTGGATAAATCTCCATAGCATCAACAGATAAATCATCAATTTGTGTTAAAGGTACTGGTGTAGGCTCATTGTCATCAACTAAATTCTCTTTACCCTCAGGAATGTCTTCAAAACCAATTATAACAGTTAAAATAAATGATAGAACAACTGCTGTAATCATGATAATCACAATCCACACAATGCTCATTGGATTATCTTTATCGATAAACTGCACACTGGTAAATAGACCTGGTGCCGCCATTGAGTGACTAGCTAAGCCTGCTAAGCCAGCCATTGCTCCTGTCACAAATCCTGTGATGATAGAGGCAATCATAGGTCTTTTCAGACGGATGGCTACCCCATAAAGAGCAGGCTCAGTAATCCCAGCTATGATTGCTGAAGATGCAGCTGCTAAAGCAGTCTGTCTGAGTTCTCTATTTTTTGTTTTGTAGGCTACCGCAAGTGAAACCCCACCAAGTGACAGATTGGCACCAATTTCAGATGGCATTACCATACCTTCTTGACCAACTTCTGCAATTGTTGTCACAATTGTTGGTGTAAAAACACGGTGCATACCAGTCATAACAAGCAATGGCCAGATAGCTCCCATGATGGCAACTGCTAGAAAACCTAGCTTGTCATGGACAAAATAAACAAGCTCAGAAATTCCAGTACCAATTAATATCCCTAAAGGGCCTATCACAATGATAGCAATCGGAGCTGCAATTAGTAAAATCAACATTGGTTTTAAGAAATTTTTGGTAACGAGTGGTGTTATTTTATCCACAAAGGTATCAATATATCCTAATAACCAAGTCATAACAATTGCTGGAATAATAGTATATGTGTACTTAACAGATAAGATTGGTATCAAAGCAAAGGTTGCAGTCTGTCCTTCCGCGGCCTTTGCCATAATATCCATGAAAACTGGATGGACCATGACTCCTGCTACCGCTAAAGCCATGTAAACATTCGTTTTGAATTTTTTAGAGGCTGATACGGCTACCAATATTGGTAGGAAGAAGAACGGTGCATCTCCAATAGTGCTTAGGATATTGTAAGTTGAGCTTTCTAAACTTAGTATTCCCACCATGTTCAAAATCATGGCTAACAACTTGATCATTGATCCCCCAATAATGGCCGGAATCAAGGGTGACATAGTTGAGATGATAGCATCAAGAATCAGCACACCTACACGTTTTAAGGTTAGTTTTTCCTTCGGTTTTGGGCCTTCTGTTTCAGTGCCACCAGCAACACCTAAAGCTAGTAATTCTTTATAAGGGTATGCTACATCATTGCCAATAATAACCTGATATTGACCACCTTGTTTGACAAGACCGACAACCCCATCGACAGCGCTTACATTTTTGTCATTAGCTTTGCTTTCATCCTTTAGGATGAAGCGTAAGCGTGTCATACAATGCGTTAAATCTGAAACATTTTCTTTTCCACCAATAGCTTTAAGAATCTCTGAAGCTATTTTTTTATAATCCTTTGACATTCTATCTCCTCACTTATTTTTTAGTGACATCATGGCCACCAAAGCCATTGCGCAAAGCTGCAAGTACTTTTCCTGAAACGGTATCATCTTGAAGGGAGCGATTACGCATCATCAATGATAGCGCAATTACAGGTGCAGGAACTTCCAACTCTAAACTTTCCTGAACAGTCCATTTCCCTTCTCCAGAAGCTTGAACTCTGCCAGCAATATTTTCTAATTTTGGATCTTTAGCAAACTCTTGCTCTGCCAATTCCATCAGCCAACCTCTGATAACGGAACCATGATTCCATAATTTTGCTACTTGTTCAAAATCATAATCAAATTGAGACGCTTCTAAAATTTCAAAGCCTTCTGCAATTGCTTGCATCATGCCATACTCAATCCCATTGTGAATCATTTTCAGATAATGACCACTTCCGACTTTACCGGTATACAAGTAGCCGTCTTCTTGTGCTAGAGCTGAAATAATTGGTTCTAAAGTTGGCCAAGCTTCTTCATCGCCACCAATCATAAAGTTGGCACCATGACGTGCACCTGACATACCGCCCGATGTTCCAGCATCAAAATAGTAGATTCCTTTTTCATGTGCTTTTTCTGCTTGAAGAAGATTATCTTTGTAATTTGAATTGCCACCATCGATAATGATATCTTTGGCTGATAATTTTTCAGTCAATAACTCTATTGTCTCATTGGTTACTTGTCCCGATGGTAACATCACCCAGACGATTTTTGGTGAAGGCAGCTTTTCTAAAAACTCTTCAATACTTTTTGTTCCTGTTATTTCATCCGAGTAATTGACAGCTTCAGTGACTGCATTTTGATTAATATCATAAACGACCAAGTTCAATCCATGATCAACGGCATTATATGATAAATTCAAACCCATTTTTCCAAGACCGATTATTCCCAGTGTCATATTAGTCCTCCTGTTTCTTTCTAAGTGATATTGTATGAAATTATGTTTCTTTTGTCAATAGGTTTTATGAAATTGTATTTCTTATTTCTGCTTATCTCCTTTTTATGATAAACTATTTATAAGTAAAGACGGAGGTAGTGTTTTGAATAATTTATTAGCTAGAATGTCATCTTACAAATCAACTTTTAGCGAGTTGGACAAAAAGATTGCATCATTTATTATTGAGCACTACGGCTCCTTATCAAACATTTCAATCCATAGTTTAGCGAATCAAATTGGTGTTTCCTCTCCAACATTATCACGTTTTACAAAGAAAATAGGCTTTGACTCTTTTCAAGACTTTAAGCTGGCCTTACATCAAGCAACCGTAAAAGAATCCAGTAACAGTGAGACTATTTTTGGCGATATTTCATCAGATAATACCAATAAAGAAATCTTGACCTCTGTTTTTTTGAATAATATCACTTCTCTTCAGAGCACATCCGAAGTCATTGACTCCAAGACACTTGATCAAGCTATTGCTCTGCTGTCAAACTCACAATCTTGTTCATTCTTCGGTTTAGGTGGCTCAAATGCTATTGCCAGTATCGCCTATCATAAATTTCTTAGAACCTCATTGCTAACAAAATATCACTCTGACTTCCACTATCAACAAATGATCGCATCGACCTTGTCTGAATCTGATTGTGCAGTGGTTATCTCTCATAGCGGTCGAAATAAAGACACCTTGAAGATTATTGATATTTTGAAACAGCATCATGTTCCCATCATTGGAATCACATCCTATCATGGCTCCGCTCTGGACAAGGAAGCTGATATTTCACTTATTTCTGTCTCAGATGAAACATCATTCCGCCCAGAAGCTGTCTCATCCACAGTATCTCAAATATCGATTTTAGATGCCTTGTTTATGATATATGGTTTACGCCATCAAAACAAAATCACTCCAACGGTGTCATCCATTCGTGAAACTATCCGCAAGACACGAGGAGATTAGCTGGCTGTTGATTCAATATAACAAAACTCCTACTAGAAAAAATCTAGAAGGAGTTTTGTTATATTGGAAATACTATTCTTGCTATGTAATACATAGCTACAAAGATAGTCTAATTATGTACTATTTATAATTATTATAAATTGTCAATTCTTCATTTATCTTGATAGTATATACTACTAAAATGATAAGAATATATAGATAATCATCTTGGTTTTCTTCTACAACGGATCCATGGGAATATTTATTCCTTAATCCTAAAGCATTATCAAACTTAGAGTTGTTAAGAATATAACTTAAGAAATCTTCTTCGGGTTTAGCAAAAAATGTGTTCTCACAAATCAATAAACCTTCAACAATCATTTCATCTATTTCTCTTTGCCAACACTTTACTGCTTTGTTAGTACTTATTTTTCGATTTACATGATAATAATGAATAACACCATAATAATAAATATTTGAAAAAATGTGAATTCTATCTAATTGTTTTTTTGTTGTAAAAATAACACCATAATTGTTTACCGAGATTATTCCATTTTCTATTAAAAAATTAATATTCATTTGTTGAAAATCATGAAAAGAATCCTTATTAATTTTATTATTAATAATTAACTGCTCAAAGTTTTCTCCTTTCAATTCTTCAGTTATATAATTTAAATGTGATTGATTTGAAAATAGCAAGTTCATGATTATTTGAATTTTTTCATCTTTCTCATTTATATATATGTACTTTTTTTCTAAAAAACTCTTAAGCGAACTATGCGTCGGAGTGCTTTCTAATCCAAATAATTCTTTTTCTATCTCATTCTCTTCACTAAGTAAT
>CAZPYI010000065.1:0-12404 GCA_964590305.1 uncultured Streptococcus sp. | reverse complement strand
ATAGATAGAAGTCCTTCGCGGTTTGGCAATGTAGCAAGTGCAACAATTTCTTCTTTTGAAGAAACAGCTCCCTCGATTGCGCCACCTTTGATTTCAAGCTTGTCAGCTGTTTTAGCAAAATCATTGATAACTTTAGCTGGTGCGATAACATCATCATTTGAAAATGCTACTGCAGATGGTCCAGCGAAAAGATCTTTCATTTCAGCAAGTCCAGCTTTTTCAGCTGCACGTGTCAAAATTGAATTTTTGATCACTTTAAATTCAACACCGCTCTCGCGAAGAGTACGACGAAGAACTGTATCTTGATCAACTGAAAGACCGCGTGAATTAACAACTACAATACTTGTAGCAGCTTTCATTTTTTCAGCGACAATGTCAACTTGCTCAGCTTTTTTAGCAATAATAGCTTCACTTATTAGTTTTACCTCCGTTTTTATTTTTTGGCTAGATACAAAAAAACGTATCTAAACCTAGACACGAAAGTACAATACGTTACAAATTTTAAGTTACGTTTTGTGCCTCGGCAGGAATATTATGAGCATGCTCCCCTGCTGTCTTAGGTCAGTTTTATTCAAAACCTTAATCATTATATCTTACTTATTCATTTAAGTCAATACTATTATTAAAAAAATTAGCAACAGTCCCTAACTAACAAAAACTCAATTTAAAGTGTAACATAAGTAGCTCCAAATAATATGATTTACTAATTTGAAAACTCCATTCTCAAAATGTTAAGAGCTAATAGCGGAGTTTCAGAATTTTCCCAATATTATATATAAAAAAGCAAAAAAGGAGAGGGGACTCTCCTTAAAGGGTTACTGAATAGCATCCCATTCGTAAAGTTTATAAGACTCAATAATATTAATTAACTTATTCGCATACTCAGGATCAGTTGCATATCCTGCTGCCTGAAGATTTTTGGCTGCTTGCTTGTAATCTAACTCTCCTATAAAAGCTTTATAATTATTAATTCGCCAAGCAGAATTTGTAAAGAAACTTGCATGATCAACGAGACTGTCCGTCCAACTATTATATTTTCTAAAACTAGCTTCAACTGTTATAAATTTACCATCAATATATTCCTGTGTCGCGATAAGAACAGTGTCTCCAGTCCAATCACTACTTGCCTTAATACCAAATAAATTATGATTTGGGCTTAAACTCAATGAGCTTTTCCCCCATCCGCTTTCTAAAATAGCTTGCGCTGCAGTAATAGATGGCAAAACACCTTTAGATAAACCATCAATACTTCCTTCTTGAATAGCAGCCAGAAACGGATTGCTGTGTGTATTAGCAGTATTTGCAGCGATGTTAGCCGCTTCTTTTATGAAATTACCACTACTGTCACAATAATACCATTTTCCTGCTGCCGTTGAATACACCCAATTTCCGTCTAAAGTCATTTGATAAAGCCCAACATTATAACCTGTTTGTTTCCCATCGGCCGTTTCTACATAAGTATGAACCGTATAATCCCCTGATTTATTGCCATGGTTTTTAGCATCAACTGTTACTGTCACTTTACCATCAACAACTGTGCTATTAGTATACCAGTATAAATTTGCCTGATATTCCTCGGACCAAGCCGCAGTGCGAACAGCTCTAATAGGATTCGCTGAGTTTTCGGATACAACAACATCAAGCGTTCCATTTGACGGGTTATGATTAGTGGCTCTTACAAAAGTATCCGCCGTAAAACCAGAAGTTGTTGCCAAACCAGTTAATTTATTATCTAATAATGATGTCGTCCCATAAATATGGACATTATAGTTTCCCGCGTCATATTGATGATCAGCAAGATTAACAACGGCCCTATAGGATGTGTCCGATACTTTTGTTGCAGTGTACCATTTGATATCATCCTGACCATTTCGATCGCTCCAAATGGGTAAAACGACTGAGTTCATATAAATAGGGACACCACTAATTAAAACTTCATAACTCGTATCTGATAATTTTGTGACTGTGGTCGCCATATCAGTTTGACCAATCGTGATAGTATCATTCGAGAGGATCTGCATTTTCCCATTTTCATAAATATAGGTGTGAATGTAATATTTTCCATACCCTCTATGATTAGTATAAAGTGCCAATGCCTCACCCGCTGAATTAGCATTATACCACATCAAGTCATCTTGACCGTTCTCTTCTGACCAAACAGCAAACCGCACTTTTGTGTAATCAGTAATAACATTTGACTATAGTTTGAGAGAGATTCCCTGGCTTGTCAAATTGCTGCTAAAAGTATTCTTAGCTGGTGGTTTTACGATTTTATAAGAACCCAAGTTTGTCCCAACTGTAGTATTGTCGGTATAATCAGTATAGACGTGAACAATGTAATTATCGCTTGTATTAGAATGATTTTTGATAGAGACTGTCTGACTGGTTTTATTGTCTGATATACTAGGCGTGTACCATTTCAAATCATCTTGACCGTTTTCCTCCGACCAAACAGCAATTCGAACACTTTTTATTGTTTTTGTACTGGAGCTACCATTAACATTGACTGTGAAATCTTCTTTGTCTTGAGCATAATCACTAGCAAAAACATCCGCTGTAGGTCTGTCATCAACATTATTAAATCCTGGTGTAACTGCTAAACCAGTTAAACCTTGAGTTACAGTACTATATCCATAAATATGAACCGAATATTTGCCTTGGTCACTATTATGATCTGTAATATCTAATGTCACTTTATATGTTGAAGCATCAATCTTTGTTGCAGTGTACCATCTGATATCATCTTGTCCATTATTATCCGACCAAATAGGCACTGAAATACTAGTTAGACTACTGGGGACATTAGACACAACAATGTCATAAGTAGTACTAGATGTCTTTGTAATGTTTGTTGTAATGGATGGTCGATCCACTGTAAATGTTCTAGCATTTAATCCAACTAACTGTCCATTAACCATTGCATAAGTGTGGATATGATAAAGACCATAATTTTTATGATTTTTAAATGGTGCATAAACAGACCCTGCACTATCGGCTGTATACCATACTAAATCATCCTGTCCATTATTATCTGACCAAACAGCGATTAATATTTTTGTTCCTGAAGCAATCGGGTTCGTGTATTTTAAGTTAAGTCCATTATCATCTGAATTGGCAGTAACCAGTTGATTGACCTGAGACTGTGTTGTAGATGATACATCCGTATCTTCTGCCGTTACATAATTAACTTGTGATAACATTGTTAATGCTAACGGGACCAGTAAGTAAGTTTTAACCTTTTTCATTTTCATAATGTCACCTTAAATTAAGTTCTTCAAAATATGATACATAATCATAGTGTATCATATTTTAAAACATAGGTCATTAAGCAAATCTAATAAGTTATCTACATAATTTCATTAATAGGTTTTTAAATTCTCTGAAATGTAAACTTATTTCCAATGGATACTATACGCATATATCCCCTTCATCGTCTATTAGTATTGATTTTAATCACTATTATTTTATTTATCCCAAAAATAATGTTTTAGTATCATTTTTTTCGAAAAATAATTGACTATTCAGGATGATAAGTGTATAATAGTATCAGAAAGTGAGAGTGAATAGTCTCGCAATTATTTTAAATATGACCTTTATACAAGCTATGTATAGAGTAAGATAATTACCCTTCTAAAACATCGAAAACTTATTATAGTATTACATTTAATTTGAAGCGAAAAGTGAGGTAACAATTATGGCAAATTATTATGGACGGGATCCTTTTGGAAACATGGATGACATTTTTAACCAACTCATGGGAAATATGGGAGGCTACAATTCTGAAGACAAACGTTATTTGATTAATGGACGTGAGGTAACACCTCAAGAATTTGCGCAGTATAAACAAAGCGGTAAACTTCCAGGAAATCCTGAAATTCAACAACAAGCAAATGTAGCTGCTCCAAAAGAAGATAGTATTTTAGGAAAACTCGGCACAAATCTAACTGAGCAAGCGCGAGAAAACCTTTTAGATCCTGTTATTGGTCGGAATAAAGAAATTCAAGAAACAGCTGAGATACTTTCTCGTCGTACCAAGAACAATCCTGTTCTTGTTGGAGATGCTGGCGTTGGGAAAACTGCTGTTGTTGAAGGACTGGCCCAAGCTATCATCTATGGCGATGTTCCTGCTGCTATCAAAAACAAAGAAATTATCTCTATAGATATTTCTGGACTTGAGGCTGGAACGCAATATCGAGGCAGTTTTGAAGAAAACATTCAAAATTTAATCAAAGAAGTTAAAGAAGCTGGAAATGTTATACTTTTCTTTGATGAAATCCATCAAATCCTTGGAGCTGGTTCAACAGGTGGGGACAGTGGCTCAAAAGGTTTAGCAGATATTCTCAAACCTGCCCTTTCTCGTGGAGAACTGACTGTTATAGGTGCGACTACCCAAGATGAATATCGTAACACAATTATGAAAAATGCTGCTCTGGCACGCCGTTTTAACGAAGTAAAAGTTATCGCTCCTTCTGCGGAAGACAGCTATAACATTTTGAAGGGTATTCGTACCCTTTATGAAGCACATCACAATGTTATTCTTCCTGATGATGTCTTGAAAGCTGCAGTAGATTTTTCAGTTCAATATATTCCTCAACGTAGTTTGCCAGACAAGGCAATAGACCTTATTGATATGACTGCTGCTCATTTAGCTGCACAGCATCCAGTAACAGATGTCAAAACTCTTGAAACAGAAATTGAAGAACAAAAAAAGAAACAAGAACAAGCGGCATCAAGTGAAGATTATGAAGCAGCCCTGAATGCAAAGGTTCGTATTGAAGAATTACAGAAACAAATTGATAACCATACTGAAGGTCAAAAAGTTACAGCAAGTGTCAATGACATAGCTGAGTCAGTTGAACGACTGACAGGTGTTCCAGTTTCGAGCATGGGAGCTAGTGATATTGAACGGCTTAAAGAAATGTCTGGTAGACTGAAAGGAAAGGTAATTGGACAAAATGAAGCTGTTAATGCTGTTTCCCGTGCTATACGTCGTAACCGTGCAGGCTTCGATGAAGGCAATCGTCCGATCGGATCATTTCTCTTTGTGGGGCCTACAGGAGTTGGTAAGACAGAACTCGCAAAACAACTAGCTCTCGATATGTTTGGCTCAAAAGATTCTATTATTCGTCTTGACATGTCTGAATACTCAGACCGTACAGCTATCTCTAAATTAATTGGAACAACTGCTGGCTATGTTGGTTATGATGATAATAGTAACACATTGACTGAACGTGTCCGTCGCAATCCTTACTCAATCGTTCTTCTTGACGAAATTGAGAAGTCAGATCCTCAAGTTATCACACTTCTCCTTCAACTCTTAGATGATGGCCGTTTGACTGATGGACAAGGTAATACAATCAACTTTAAGAATACTGTTATCATCGCAACTTCAAATGCTGGATTTGGTAATGAAGCTTTTACTGGTGATATTGATAAAGATAAGAAAATCATGGAACGTATCTCACCTTACTTCCGTCCTGAATTTTTGAATCGTTTCAATGCTGTCATCGAATTCTCACATCTTACAAAAGAAGATCTAAATGAAATTGTTGATTTAATGCTTAATGAAGTTAGTACAACAATCGCCAAAAAAGGTATTGATTTGCTTGTTACTGACAAAGCAAAACAATATTTAATTGATGAAGGGTATGATGAAGCTATGGGGGTGCGTCCACTTCGTCGTGTCATCGAAGGTGAAATTCGTGACAAAATCACTGATTACTACCTTGATCATATCGATGCTAAACACTTGCTTGCTGATTTTAAAAATGATGAATTGGTCATTTCAGAACGAGAAAATTAATCAAAAAACAAGTTGGAAAAATCCAGCTTGTTTTTTATTGCATATTACTATTTTTAAAGAGGGTGGTTCAAAATCTTATAAACATATTCTTACTTTTCTCTTGTAAAAATTTGAAATTTTCTTAGCTGTAAAATCCTGCATAAGAGGTTACTGTTATCGATTTATTAGATACTAAAAAAGCTTATCCTAGACTAGATAAGCTCTTTTCAATAGACCGCAATATACTCTACAACTGTTCTAAAATAGTGTCCCAAGACTCATCTAAACCAGTACGGTCAATAGAAGAAAAAATAATGAAAGAATCTTTGTTGTTAAAATTCAGTTTCTTCTTTATCGTTGATTCTTGTTTATTCCATTTTCCACGAGGAACTTTATCCGCTTTTGTGGCTACAATAATAACAGGAATTTCATAGTATTTGAGAAATTCATACATCTGAATATCGTCAGCACTGGGGTCGTGTCTCATATCAACTAAACTTACGACAACTCGTAAATTATCCCGAGATGTCAAATATTCTTCAATCATCCGTCCCCATTTTGTACGTTCTGTTTTAGAAACTTTGGCGTAGCCATAACCCGGAACATCAACAAAACGAAGTTTGTCATCAATGTTATAAAAATTTAATAATTGAGTCTTTCCAGGTTTACTGGATGTTCGTGCTAAATTTTTCCGTCCAAGTAACGTATTAATAAAACTTGACTTTCCGACATTTGAGCGACCGGCAAGTGCAACTTCTGGTAAATCATCTTGTGGGTAATGAGATTTATTTGCCGCACTAAGGAGAATAGAGGCATTATGGGTATTCAAGTACTCTGCCATATCAACCTCCTTATGCTGTTTCTAATACAGGCTTGTCACTGCCTTCTACAGCTTCTTTTGTAATGCGTACTCTTGCAATCTCTTCTTGACTTGGAATTTCAAACATAATATCAAGCATAGTTTCCTCAATAATTGAACGAAGCCCTCTAGCTCCAGTTTTTCGTTCAATCGCTTTATTGGCAATAGCCTTGAGAGCTGCTTCATCAAATTCTAATTCAACGCCATCATAAGATAACAAAGTTTGGTATTGTTTAACTAGAGCATTTCTAGGTTCAGTCAAGATACGTACCAAATCATCGGCTGTTAATTGTTCAAGAGCTGCTACAACAGGTAAGCGTCCGATAAATTCTGGAATTAAGCCAAATTTTTGGATGTCTTCTGAAATGATTTCTTGCATATAAGAAGCTGCTTCATCAATTTTACGGCTATTTTGTCCAAAGCCAATGACTTTTTCTCCAAGACGTTGTTTGACAATCTCTTCAATGCCATCAAAGGCACCACCAACAATAAACAAAATATTTTTAGTGTCAATTTGAATCATTTCCTGATTTGGATGTTTGCGACCACCTTGTGGTGGAACACTTGCAACAGTGCCTTCAATAATTTTCAATAGTGCTTGTTGCACTCCTTCACCTGAAACATCCCGTGTGATTGAAACATTTTCACCTTTTTTGGCAATTTTATCAATTTCATCCACATAAATAATCCCACGTTCTGCACGTTCAATATTAAAATCTGCAGATTGAATCAGTTTGAGTAAAATATTTTCAACATCTTCGCCAACATAACCAGCTTCCGTCAATGAAGTCGCATCCGCAATTGCAAATGGGACGTTGAGGGTTTTAGCTAAAGTTTGAGCTAGGAAAGTTTTTCCTGACCCTGTTGGACCAATCATAAGAATATTTGATTTTTGTAAATCAACATCTTCATCATCGCGACTTTCTGTGAAGCTGACACGTTTATAATGATTATAAACTGCTACAGCAAGGGCACGTTTAGCACGATCTTGACCGACGACATATTCATTAAGTGTCGCCAAAAGTTCTTTTGGTTTTGGTACTTCAGAAAGTTCTGACAGTACTTCTTCTGCTAATTCTTCACGAATTATTTCTTGTGACAATGCCACACATTCATTACAGATATAAACGTTATTCCCAGCGATGATTTTTTTGACTTCATCTTGGCTTTTTCCGCAAAATGAGCAATAAACTTTCACATCGTTTGTTCGATTTACAGCCATGTTTCCCTCTAAATTCTATTTCCTATTTTTAAAATAATGTGCCATAGAAGGCATGAATAGTATTGACTAAGTTGGTAAAAGCATTCAAAAAGAGAAGCCCTGCCAAACCATATCGTTTCTTTCTTAGCGCTGGAAGAGCACACAAAACACAAATGACAAATAAAAAGGCAGTGAAAACTCCAAAAATACTTCTTTGCATAGCTGTCCTAAACTCCTCTTTATCTGCTTTTCTTAGTTAAAACCGTAATTGTAAAATCATTGATGTTTTCGTCGTCTTTTTCAAAAAAAGTCTTAGAAACTTCTTCATATGGTGATAAGTCTATGTCAGGAAAGTAGGTATCCCCTCTAAAACTCCCATGTACAGACGTCTTAACAATGGTATCGTAATAATGTTCAAAAACCTTATAAATACTAGATCCGCCAACTATATAGAGATTTTTGTCTTGATTGTCAAACCATTCCAAAACATCTGATAAACTATTAACAACTTTGATACCTTCAGCATCAAAATCCCTATCCTTAGTTAATATTAATGTTTCTCGTCCTGGTAAAATGCGACGCTTCATACCGTCAAATGTCACACGTCCCATGAGAAGAGCTCCCCCCATGGTCGTTTCTTTAAAGTGTTGTAATTCTTTTGGTAAACGCCAAGGTAATCGTCCATCAACACCAATCAAATGATTGTCATCTTCCGCCCAAATGGCAATAATCTGTTTTGTCATTTTTTTCTTCACCTTCATTCTCTTCATTTTATCAAAAAACCTTGAAAAATGCTGAGATAAAAATGTTCTTCCTTTTAGATTGCTAGGTCAAACATTAATTGTGGCTTGACCGCTTCATAATCTACCAATTCAAAATCATCTGGCTTGATAGAGAAGAAATCAGTCTCATCAGGTACATTGAGTTGTAAATGTGGATGACACTTCGTTGGTTGCCGCTTAAGAAGTTCCTCAGCTTGTTGAAACTGATTATCATATATATGAAGATTATTGACTAAGTAGAAAAATTTCCCAATTTTCCAACCAAAATGTTTGGCAATCATCATTTGAAGTGCCACATATTGCATAGCATTAATATGATGTGCAACCAACATATCATTGGAGCGCTGTGTCAAAGTCGCATCTAAATAGATATCGCCATTAACCCGTCTCACATCGAACATGCATTGAAAAGCACAAGGGAGTAAGCCATCGGAATTATCGAATGCTTCATAGTCCCACAAAGAAACGACATTGCGACGATTCCATGGATTTTCTTCAAGCTGTTTTAAAATCTTTGCCATGATATCATGCTTTTTAACAATGGCACCATATCGTTCACCTATAGTTCGAGTACTACCAACTTCCCAATCATTCCAATAATGGACATTGTATTTATTTTCAAGGACATCAAGATCATTACTTTGATCTTGATAAATCCAAAGAACTTCCTTGATAGCAGATTTAATGGCAATTGGACGGAGTGTTGTGATGGGGAACTCCCCCTTGCTCAAGTCGTATTCTGCAAAAGCACCTGTAATGTACTTAGAATTTGCTTCTTGTCCATCCTTATACTTTGGACGCGACTGTTCACTGAACACTCCCTCAGTCAAAATTTTATTGATGTTTTCTTTGAAAATCGTATCAGCTTTTGTCATGCTAACCACCTTTGTCATAAAGTTACTTTCATTATTCTAGCGAAAATATAAGGAAAATGCTAGTAAAAAGAATAGAATACTCATACCTATCATTTTATTTTAAGATTTAGCATCAAATAGTGTTCTATTTTGTATGAAAAAGAAACAATCACCTTTTGATATAAATTTTTCTACAGATTATGTTAAAATTAAGTTTGGACAAAATCATATAAAACGATTTAGGAAGGTTTATAAATGAAAATCGGTATTGATAAAATAGGTTTCGCTACGACTCAGTATATGCTAAAAATGCGAGATTTGGCCTATAGTCGCGGTGTCGAGCCCGAAAAATTTAGCAAAGGATTGCTCCTAGAGGCACTTAGTATTGCACCAGTTACCGATGATATTATCACCCTTGGTGCTTCTTCTGCTGAAGAAATCCTGTCTGAGAAAGACAAGTCTGAAATTGATATGGTGATATTAGCAACAGAATCAAGTGTTGATCAGAGCAAAGCGGCTGCAGTCAACATTCACCATTTACTTGATATTCAACCTTTTGCTCGGAGCTTAGAGATGAAAGAAGCTTGTTATAGCGCTACCTCTGCCTTAGATTATGCAAGATTACATGTCGAAAAACATCCAGATTCAAAAGTTTTGGTAATTGCCTCCGACATAGCAAAATATGGAATTGGCACTCCTGGAGAATCAACACAAGGTGCTGGTAGCATCGCAATGCTAATTAGTCAAAATCCTAAAATTTTACTTCTAAATGATGATACTCTCGCTCAAACAAGAGACATAATGGATTTTTGGCGACCAAATTATTCAACAACTCCCTATGTCAACGGTATATATTCAACAAAGCAGTATCTTGATATGTTAAAATCGACTTGGGCTGAATATCAAAAACGATTTAGTACCTCACTTTCAGATTTTGCAGCTTTTTGCTTTCATATTCCCTTTCCTAAATTGGCTCTAAAGGGATTTAACAAAGTGATGGATAAGTCTTTACCAGAAAACTTTAAAGAAAAGCTAACAGCAAATTTTGAAAGTTCTATCACTTATAGCAAGCAAATTGGAAATATCTATACGGGGTCACTTTTCTTAGGTTTACTGTCTTTACTGGAAAATAGCCAAAATTTACAAGCAGGTGATAAAATTGCTCTTTTTAGTTATGGAAGTGGCGCAGTTGCTGAGATTTTCACTGGCGAATTAGTTGAAGGATTTAAAGATGAATTGAAAACAAATCGAATGGAAATCTTAAATAATCGAACCGTTTTATCAGTAGATGATTATGAAAAGCTCTTCTTCGAAGAAGCTATAGTTGATGAAAACGGAGACGCTTTATTTAATAACTATAAAACAGGAAACTTCGCTTTGAAAGAAATCAATCAGCATCAAAGAATTTATGGCAAAGTCAATGACAGATAAAAAAATAAATTGGGCTGGCTTTTCAAAAAAGTCTCCAAAAGAACGTATCGAACATCTTGAGAAAAACAACTTGCTAGATACCTCGAGTTCTGACAAGTTAATCAAAAATGAACAATTATCCTTAGCGACAGCAAACCAAATGGTCGAAAATGTATTAGCCAACTTCTCTCTCCCTTTCGCTCTTGCTCCTGATTTTTTGATCGATGAAAAAAACTATCACGTTCCTTTTGTAACTGAAGAACCTTCTGTAGTTGCTGCAGCTAGTTTTGCCGCTAAAATTATTAAACGTTCAGGTGGTTTTACGACAAGGATACACAATCGGAAAATGATTGGGCAAGTGGCATTATATCAAGTTCCTGACAAAAAACGAGCTGTGCAACAACTGCTTGAAGTGAAAGATATATTGCTTGCTATCGCCAACCAATCTCATCCATCAATTGTTACTCGGGGTGGGGGTGCATGCGATTTAAGCATTTCAATTAAAGATGAGTTCGTCATTGTTTATCTGGAAGTTGACACACAGGAAGCTATGGGAGCAAATATCGTCAATACCATGATGGAATCTCTCACACCTACACTTGAAGAACTTTCTGAAGGGAAGAGTCTGATGGCAATTTTGTCAAATTATGCCACAGAATCTTTAGTGACCTCAGAATGTCAAGTTGACCTACGTTTTTTAGACCGTGACCCTAAGAAAGCAAGAGAGTCAGCTGAGAAAATTGTTTTGGCAAGTAAACTTGCTGACCTAGATATCTATCGTGCTTCTACTCACAACAAAGGCATCTTTAATGGAATAGATGCTGTCGCTTTAGCTACAGGAAATGATTGGCGCGCTATTGAGTCTGGTGGGCATACTTATGCTTGTAAAGATGGACAATATCATGGGCTTTCGACTTGGCGTTTTGATCAGGAGAACAATGTCTTAAAGGGGAGCTTAACTTTGCCAATGCCCATTGCAACCAAAGGTGGCTCTATCGGACTCAATCCAACTGTTCAAGTTGCACATCAACTGCTTAACCATCCAACTGCCAAGGAGTTAGCTTCTGTCATTGTTTCTGTCGGACTTGCACAAAATTTCGCTGCTTTGAAAGCACTAACCGGCAGAGGTATTCAAGCTGGACATATGAAACTCCATGCTAAATCACTTGCATTATTAGCAGGTGCTTCTGAGGATGAAGTTAATCAAGTCCTCCCAAAACTTCTTGGATCAAATCATCTTAATTTGAAGACAGCAAAAGATATCTTAAGGAAAATAAGAGAAAAAAAGAATTAGACAAAAAGTTTGATTTTTTTTCTCTTCATTTTTACAAATTATTTTGGAAAATTAAATCTTTTTCTTGACTTTATTTTTCTATAAATATATAATCTAGTTATCAAGACTAGATTAGGAGTGAATACCTACTTAATGACTTCAAAATATCCAAAATGGACAGAACTTCCTGAACTTGATTTATATCTTGATCAGGTATTACTTTATGTCAATAAGGTTAGTGGC
>CAZPYI010000064.1:0-12592 GCA_964590305.1 uncultured Streptococcus sp. | reverse complement strand
ATCGCGCTTATTGAAGGACATCCCATGACAATTGATGATTTGGTCTTTCCAAATTCTGCTGAATTTATTTATACACCTTTTGGTGTTAGTGTACTTAATCATCAAGAATTATTTGCAGAAATTATTCTAAATGAATTTGGTTGCCTATCGAAAGTCAAGTATTATCAAAAAAATGGTTATTATACTGATTATTATGATGATCGCGGCTTTTTGTCGTCAAGATTTTATTACCAACACAATGAATTGGTTAAAAGGGAATTCTTCAATGAATATCAAGAATTAGCCTTAACAGAATTATTAGGTAATCATTCTAAAGTTATCATTGAAAAAGGTGGAATTCAATCACTTTCAAAATCTAGCTATCCTAATTTAAATGCGGTTATTGCTGAATTATTAGATTACAAGCTTGCAGCAGATGATAGAGAAACCAATGTCGTTACTGTAATCGACCGTAATGTGCTTAACATTACGAGACAACTGCAAAATGTATTCCCATTAGTTCGCATTATTCCAGATGATTTTAAACTGACCAACTATCAGCAAGATGAACTGATTGAAATCATTGATTCAAGTAAAGCTGTAATAACGGATACCTCACGAATGAAAAATGATTTAGAAGAGATTCAAAAGAATCACTTGGAATTGGCACAGTCAAAAATTCATTTAATTCCTATGTATCGTGCAGAATTAAATCTTGGAATTAGTAACTTTGTAGATGAAATGGTTATTTATTGGCGGATCGAACAGCTAACACAATTTATTTACCAGTTTAATGATTTATTAATTGATAGATTGATAAATGACGATAGCTACAGATTAATATTGAGTCTTAAGACTTTTCAAGATAAGGAAATTTTGCAAGATCGAATTCGTAATTTAATTGATTCTTATTATGATGTTGATAGTCAATCAGCAGATTATAAAAAAATTGAGAAGTTTATTCAGGATAAAAAGAATAAAAAATTGTTAAAAACAGACGAGGATGCGATTGAACCGTTGCGAAGTGGAGAAAAATGGTCAGACTTTGTTACAGCAGTTCATCTGTATCATCGAATAGAATATCGTGTGAACTCGGAACTGTACCAAATAAAAGACGATCTAAGAATTTCAAGATTGTATATTGATGTTAATGTAAAACAAGACTTACAATTACAACTTGTTGCTTTAACTACAGGTATTCCTCAAATATTAAGTAATCCTTCTGATTATATTATTAATCCAACCAATGGCATTGTTTTAAATGCAGCACTGACTTTAGAAGAAACCGTTGAATATTTTTTAAATAACTTAAATCATTGGAATCTTGCGTTGGTTAAAAATATCGAATTACTAGAAGCATTTGAATCAGATAAAATTATTGAAAAATGGAGGCGTGTTTTTTATGAAGAAGCAGACTAGTGTTTTCCATATTGGAGAACGTCAATCTGATAAAATTGAATATTTGTCGGATAAATTTAAATATCAATGGCTTCCAGTAAAACATCTATTTCAGTTCGGTGGCGGTGTTAACGAAGATTTTATGACTGGTAGCATTGGTAAAAAAGAAAAACGGTCTATTTTCATTATTGAGAAGCTACCCGAATTAATTTTATCTGAGAATTTACTGTCGCAATTACCAGCACATCAAATTATTTATAACGCAAATGCACATTTTTCTGATCGAATTACTGAAATTTTAGAATTAAAAGAAGCAATTCCAATGCAATTAGATGATATGGAAAAAGTTTTTTCCTTTATCAGTCAAACATTTGCAATTAAACAAGCTGGTTTTAAGATTCTAAATGATTCAATCAAAATTAGTGAACATTTTAAAGGTGAATATCGCAAACTCGGTAATGCTTACCTTGAATTAGCCGGGGACTTTTCTACTCAGTATGAGCAGATTGTGACTTGGCGAATGACTAATGTGATTGGCCAAGGAGAGCAAATGGCATTCTATCCAGAAATTGAAATAGTTGAAGGGGATTTGGATGTTTTATTTAAAATTTTTGTTATTAAAGAAAACAGCAATCATATTATTAAAGTAGTGGAAGCAACCTTAGCCCAAATAAAAAATAAAGAGCGGATAACTTTCATTTCAGAGGACGCTAAAGCATATATCAATTTATCAATGTATGTTAAAGGTGGTGAAGGGAAAATCCGCTTGAGCCAAATGCATATCAGACGTTCCTTAGAGGCAGATAGTCTGATGGTCCCAGGTGGTCATGTTATCTACGACGAAACAAATTTAGATGATGAAGTCTTTTATTATTTTAATGCTGCTGATTTAAAACCGCCACTTGCTGTTTATTTTTCTGGATATCGTTCAGCAGAAGGCTTTGAAGGTTTAGGAATGATGAATAAAATGGGTTGCCCATACATGCTGATTGCCGATCCGCGTCTTGAAGGTGGGAACTTCTATCTTGGTGGTGAACATTTTGAAAAGAAAATAGCAGCTATTATTTTAGAAAAATTGGCATTACTTGGTTTCTCTAATGATGATTTATTATTGTCTGGATTATCAATGGGAACTTTTGGTGCACTGTACTATGCAAGTGAATTATCACCTAATTGTATTATTGTTGGCAAACCATTGACTAATATAGGCACAATTGCTTTGAATGGTCGTATCAATCGACCAGGAGAATTCGCTACGGCCTTTGATATGCTAGTATTTAATACTGGTGAAATTTCTATTGACTCTGCTCAAAAATTAAATCAGCGGTTTTGGAAGAAATTTCAAACGGGAGATTATACGAATACAACCTTTGCAATTGCCTATATGAAACAAGATGATTATGATAAAGAGGCTTTTCCAATGCTTTTTGAAGTCTTAAAAGAAAAATACCCTGCGACAAGAGTTTTATATCGAGGGTTTATTGGTCGGCATAATGATAATAGTTCCGCAATTAATCGTTGGTTTGTTAAACAGTATCGAAATTTCATGATGACTAAGTATGATCGAACAATCGGAAAAATTATATAGCTTTGGAGGGAACAAAATGCATAATTTTTACATCATTCAATGGGGAAATGATTTTTTCGATAATTATAATTATGGTGCTGAAATTAGTTTCAAAGACGATGGCTCTGTTAGTTTTTCCGCACCTTTTATGCCAACAGGAGAGGTCATAAAAAGTTGGACTTCGAAAAGTAAATTTCATGTCCATCGAAAAACACCACTATTGCCACTTCTAGCTGCGGAAAAATCTTATACCTTTAATATTAACGCAACTGCTGATCATTCGGTAGCTATGCAAGTTAGAATTGAATTTTTAGATATCAGTGGTACAGTAATTGAGGAAGCAAATTTTAGTGAATTATCTGGTGAGTTTGTCTATCCAGCTAAAGCAACAAGCTACCAGCTTGCTTTACTAAATAATCATCATCAACAGATATATTTTTACTATCTGACAATTTCAGAAACAGAATTGCTTGAAAAATTTGAACCACAAATCGAATTAGAACAAGGAATTATTTGTTTTAAACAGAGAGCAGAGATGAAAGAAAATCGAATTGTGATTGCTAAAAAATCTAAAACAGTTAACTATTTCGCATTAAATGATTTTGGTAATCAGTATTTCGTTCTAACGAATTTAAAAACGGCAAATGTTTTAATTCAGATGAGGTATCTCTACTCAATACTCCATCAAAATCTAACCAAACATAGTATCTGTAGAATAGAGCGCGGTATTTCTTTTGAAACACTGGACAAGTCTTATCATATTTTACCATATGCTTTAAGCATTATTTTACCAAATGCTAAGCTAAAAAATATGGATAGTATTGATGAAGAACTTAATTTACCAACGATTAAATTAAGAATATCGGTTAATGAATTAGCATATCATATTCTTGAAGAGTTTGTCTCAGTTTCTCATTAGACGTAAGATATCTTCAATTGAAACTTTAAAGTGGGATCTATATTTAGGCTGGTCTGATATAGTGGCATCTACCAATATCAAAGACCTAAATAGTTAACTTCAAGCTAGCTAAGGAGAAATTAATAATGAATTTTTTTATCAATAAAGCAATGGGAATAGGTAATTCAGGCGTTGAACATGCTCAATTTTATCGTGCAAAGTGCTTTGATTTAGTGAATTTACCTTATAAATTTGTATTTATGGAATTGGTAAAGAATTTACATGAAGCAATGTACAGTTGGGGTATTAAAGAAAATCAGGTAATTAATATTTGGGAATTTTTCGTTTTAGGTGATTCATATTTATTTGAGGGCATCAGAGAAAAAGATGAACCACACGATGATTTATTGATTGATTTTTCTAATACGCATCGTGTCAAAGAAACCATAACTTCTTCGGGTTTGTTGATTAGGGAACATCTTGAAAAATCACCAAATAAAAAAGATAGTAAGACATTACTTGTTTCAAATTTTAAAACAGAAATTTATAATCACAAGACGCTAGAGAAAAAAATTATGTTTGAATTGTTGGAAATACCAAACCGTGGTCGTGTTTTAAGTAATATTCATATTTATAATTTCAATGGTCAGCATTTATTTTTTAGGAATGAAGTTTTATTTCAAAGATATTTTCTTACCTATCTAGCCTCAAAATTTGAGGGTGCAAATACTTTCTTTATTGATAGAGGTGAAGAAACAGAGGCAGCATTATTCTATCATAAGCCGAAGGATACTAAAATCGTTGAGTTAATTCATGCAGACCATTTGTCAGATCGTGATGAAATTTCTGCACCACTTTGGAACAATTATTACGAATATTTATTAACACATCTGGATTCAGTAGATAAACTGGTTGTGGCTACAAAATTACAACGTGAAGATTTATTACTTGATTTTCCATCTGAGGCAGATAAAATTGTTGCAATTCCAGTAGGTGGTATCAATGACATAGATTATGATAAAATAGGTGCCGTTAAAAAAGAGAATTTAAGAAAATTTGTGACGGCCTCTAGACTAGCCTCTGAAAAACATCTAGATATCGTAATTAAAGCGATAGCTAAAGCACATCAAATATATCCAGAAATTACGTTAGATATTTATGGACAAGGGGGTGAAGCTCAGTTACTGAGAAAGGTGATTGAGGAATTAGATGCTGAATCCTATATTAAGCTTAGAGGGCATAGTAATACGATAGAAGCAGAATTTTTGAATTATGATGCATTTATCACAGGCTCGTTTTCAGAAGGCTTTGGTTTAACTTATATTGAGGCTTTAAATGCAAATTTACCAATTGTAACGTTTAGAGCACGTTTTGGTGCGATGGAATTGGTTAAAGATGGTATTAATGGTGTCGTTAAAGATTTTTCAAGAGTAGATACAAACTTTAATGTTAACTCATTAACTGATGGTATTTTGGAGTTATTAGAAATGGACACGGAGACGTT
Organism: uncultured Streptococcus sp.; assembly: GCA_964590305.1. Taxonomy (GTDB): domain Bacteria; phylum Bacillota; class Bacilli; order Lactobacillales; family Streptococcaceae; genus Streptococcus. The sequence continues at coordinate 7,246 of CAZPYI010000064.1, read as the reverse complement.
ACTTAAGTATATTCGCCCATCTGTTCATGAATTTCAGGATTCAGTAATTGCAAATCAATGGAAGGAATTTGTCAATGAATTATGAATTAGTGACTGTTATTAGACCAAACGATACGGTATGGCTAAAGCAAAAAGAAAGATTAAAGAAAACAAATGGGCAGGTATTATCTATTTCTCCAAGTCCCTGTTTCAACCAATTAAAACAAATTGAAGAAGTTGAAGGAATTAACTTACTTGATAACCTCACAAAAAGAGCACATCAACCAGAGCGATTTTTATTTTTCAATCAGATTCCCACTGTTACAGGAGCTGAAATATTTATGAATGATAATCGAAGTATTTCAATTATTTCTGAAGGTGAGGAAATTGGAAGAGTTGTTACTTTTGCTGGAACAAGACGACATGTCAAAGAAGTAAGATATATTAATGCTACACGTACTTTGGATTTTATTGAGGAATATGCAGATGATGGGCATTTATACAGTAATATTTTCTATTACAATAACAAAGTACAGGAAATTGATTTTGTAAATAGTCAAAAATTTCCTATAGTGAGTTATTATTTTTACGATAATGCAATTACATTGATTGCGGTTAAAAATCCGGAAACGCTTGAAATTGAACATAAGTATTCTAATTTGAATCAATTTGTGGCTGAACAACTTGCTGAGCTGGTGACGGAAGCGGACAAAGTTTCTATTTCATTTTTGGGATTGGAATTAATGGCATTAGCAAAGACAAAATCATATAATACTTTGCATTTAGAAGAGACTCCGCTTAATGAGCTCGGAGAGATTAAAGGAAACTTATTAAGTATTTTGGAAAATCAAGTTACCTTTATTCATCAAGTAGTCGTAACTGAAGTAGATTATAAAATCTTAAAATCAAAAAATGTACCTTTAGATAAGTTAGTTATAATATAATTGGCTTTACAAACTATATTCTAACTAAACAGAAGTATGATTTAATGATGAAAGGGCAAAAATGAATAAATTACCTGATGAGAAAGTTTATGAAGCAATTCAATTGTTAATAGCTGAAAATCAAGATGACTCTGTTTATGATTTTAATAATGAAAGAGAAGAAGCTGAACAGATTTTGACAGAACAAATTGAAACAGTTAAGAAATTAGAGCAAACTAACCAAGAATTAATCCAAGTTGTTTCTCTTGGAAATCTAAGAGAGAACAGTAGCCGAATTGAAGAATTAAAGTTGCTCTTTAAAGATTTTCACACACAGTATAAGAAAAAAATCTCCCGTCTTAAGGACTTGCAATTAATGATTACTGTGACTTATCAGGTAGAGAAAGAATTATCTGAACGTCATCAATTTGTCAATAATAAAGCAGAGTTTTTAATTCTTAGTGATGCACTTGCTGAGCAAGATGAGAAGATTAATCAATTAGAATTACTAGTAGATGGAGAGTCAGACGAAATTGAGTTAGACGCAGAAACTGCAATCAAAACAACTGAGAAAAAAGACATGTTATAAGCAAGTGGTTTGCATGTTGTTTGAAAAGAGAGTAGGTTAAACGTGGGAAATAAGAAAATATCCGAAGCTTTGGAGGATATGTTTGAAACTGAAACAGAATATATTAATTCTCGTACAAAAAAACAGAAAAAGCATAGAAGTGGTAGATTTATAGCAATTCTTATTTCAATTGTTATGTCAGCTCTCATTGTTGGAACACTATTATATAGTTTTTTGGAAGCCATTTTAAATAATTAATCTGTTAGTTAGAAAATATGAGTAGCTAGGCTAGAAATGGAGAATCATGTCAGATTTGGAAAATATTAATAGTGCAGAGAAGATGGATTCTGCTATTTTAAATGAAATTAGGACTTTACTTGAAACTCGCAACTCCATTTTGAATGAAATTAATCAGTTGTGTCTGCTAATTGAACAAGAAACAGTGGAAGAATTTGAGAAAATCAAGCTTTTTAATGAGAAATATGAGGAATTCAAGCGGATCTATGTTAAAATAAATATAGATGTAAATAAAATTAGGATAATAGAGAATCCAAAAAAATCAGACTTAAAAAATAGTCGAGATAAAATTGAGAATATCGATAATATAGAACAACTTATGACAATCATTAGTGTTCAAGAGGAGAGATTACGTCTGTTGGCAAAAAAAATGATAGATGAATAATAATTTAAGATGATTCTGCTGCTGATGGTAGAGATAGATGTAGTCAACTTGATTATAATTGACTTTATTTTTGATATAAAAGCGAAAAGTTAAGTGTTAAACTTTAGTATCTGAGTTGATAACCATTTACTATAGTATTGCTTGATCAATTTTAAAAAATGATTCACTATCACTTTTTGCGAAATAGGAGTAATATGAAATGAATTATATACCACGAAAATTAATACGACCGCAAAACCAAGCAAATAGACAGAAAAAACAAGTCCGTACTATAAAACGGAAAGTTTTGTCATCGCTTACTCTTGCTTCTACAATGTTACCAATTTTAGTGAATATTGCTTCTGTACAAGCAGACGAGAATCTTCAATCAAGTGTTGTTACAAGTGTCACTGATGCGAGTCAGATTAAAACGGGAAATGAATTTATTGATACGATTGCACCATCAGCAACCTATTTGGCTCAGAATTATGATTTATATGCGTCTGTTATGATTGCCCAGGCGGTTCTTGAGAGTGGTAGTGGTACTAGTGGCTTAGCTTCGGCACCATACTATAATCTATTTGGGATTAAAGGTAGCTATCAAGGAAATTTTGTGACAATGTCCACTCAGGAGCAAGCAAGTGATGGAACCTATACGACAATTGATGCAAGTTTTAGAAGCTATCCAAGTTATGCTGAATCATTAGAAGATTATGCTCAGCTTTTAGCAACTGATTTTTATCAGGGTGCTAGAAAAAGTGTTGCCCAAAATTATGTTGAAGCAACAAACTTTTTGACTGGTAGGTATGCTACAAGTCTCAGCTATGCCCAAAGTTTAAATTCAATTATTGAGTTATATGATTTAACTCGTTTTGATAATGCAGATGGTAGTAGTGCAGGTGTTCTTTCATTAGCTAATGAAAGTAATATCGCTACTCAAACTTCAAGCAAGATTTATACAGTTGTTGAAGGTGACACTCTGAATTCAATTGCAATGACTTATTCTACTACTGTAGAAAATTTGATCTCAACGAATGGATTAGTAAGTGATATTATTGAGATTGGTCAAAAAATTGTAATCAATCAAGTTAAGCGAGCATTAGTAACTGATGAAGAGCGACAGGCGGCAGAAGAGCAATTGTATACTATTCAATCAGGTGACACGTTATCTGAGATTGCTTATGCACATGGAATCAGCTTAGAAGATTTAATGAGTTGGAATGGTTTGACAGAGAGTTTGATTTATCCAGATAATCAACTTATTGTCAAACAAGCTGATCCAGAAGCACAAAATAAGCTTAAAATTAGAGAGTCGCAGTTATCATTAGAATCTGATTATACTGGAGAATTATTTAACTTACCTCAATTTGATAATTTCAGTTATAATATAAAAGGTGATTTAGAACAATATCAAGTTGATTATTTTTCAAATGATGTATGGCAAGCGACACTTCAAAAACGAACCTATAGTGATATAGAAACAGCTACTATTGTTAATGGGTTATTTGATATCGATGGGAAAGAGCAAACTTTAGAGGATGGTTCAATTGTTAAAATAACGACAGGAACTACTTTAAGTAATTTACGTTACTCTGAAAATCAGCTATCGATCAATATCATTAATCAAGTGGATGATGATTCAATTGATTACTTTAAAGATGATGTAAAAGCAAAATCACTCGAATTAATGGACAAAATTAATCAATCAGTTCATTCAGAAGTTGTACTAAGGATTAATTTAACTAAAGATGATGTAACACGATATGCTGTTTCTTGGCGTGAAGGGAATGTCGTTTATACTTTCTTAGAACAAGATTTAGATCGTTTGATAGCAAATCTTTAGCCTTATTTTATGGAATGATAATAAAAACTAAATATTTAGTTGAAAGAAATAGTTAAATTCTTTTTATCATTTCTAGAGATTGATACTGAGTCTAGAAATCGATGCGTTTTGTTTTATAGTAAGTCTCAATATATTTAAGTTTTCTAATCTGAGTTTGATTAATGGATGTTAATTGACATCATTAATTAGCTCTTTTTTATTATTGTAATAAATAATTTTCTTGAAACTTGTCCATATGATGACTAAAAGTATATCTTTTTGAGATATACTTACATATAATTGACTAGCTAAGACATTTTGTAGTTATACGATTTATTTTGTAGCGTTCATAATGAATAGTTTAATAATTCAATTATTACTGTTGTGTAAATTTTAGTATGGAATCGTCATAAGGATACACTAGTTGTTACTCTGAAAGACGATAATCAATTAAGTAGAGCTTTTATCAGAGTGAAAAATGATAGACTCCATTGAGTTTTCTTTTAATTATTGTAAGGTAAAAATTCTAGTATCTGTCATGTATAGTGATTTTTCAGTAATATATTTATAGTATGATTCCATTATTGAAAATAATGGATTTTTTATCTGCATTTTTGTTATAATGATAAGTATAATCAGATAATACTTTAAAATATCTGTCAATAAAAAATATTATTTAGTAACAAAAAGCTAAGGTTGTTTTCTTTTTAAACAGGAGTATTTATTTTGTTTGGATGTTTTTCCTCAGTTATATAGAAATACTAAAAAAATTTTGAACGTTTGGAGTGACAATCATGTATCATGCTTTATATCGTAAATATCGAAGTCAGACTTTTAACGAAATTATTGGACAAGATCTTATTGCAACAACATTGAAGCAAGCAGTTTCCTCTAAAAAAGTCAGTCATGCTTATCTTTTTTCTGGCCCACGGGGAACCGGTAAAACAAGCCTTGCTAAAATTTTTGCAAAGGCCATGAATTGTCCCAATCAAGTTAACGGTGAGCCTTGCAATCACTGTGAGATGTGCCATGATATTAATAATGGTAGTCTAGAAGATGTTATTGAGATTGATGCGGCATCTAATAATGGGGTAGACGAGATTCGTGAGATTAGAGAGAAATCTACCTATGCTACTAGTCGTGCTACTTTTAAAGTATATATTATCGACGAAGTGCATATGCTTTCGACAGGTGCTTTTAATGCTTTATTGAAGACGCTAGAGGAACCAAGTGAAAACGTGGTTTTTATTTTAGCAACAACAGAACTTCATAAAATTCCAGCAACGATTCTTTCACGAGTGCAACGATTTGAATTTAAAACAATTACCTCATCTGCTATTCAAGAGCACCTTTCAAGTATTTTAGATAAGGAAGGAATTTCTTATGATGTGGCAGCTTTGTCCTTAATAGCTCACTGTGCAGAAGGTGGTATGCGTGATGCGTTATCTATTTTAGATCAAGCTCTTAGCTTGGTAACTGATAATCACGTCTCCCTAGATATATCTGAAGAGATAACAGGTAGTATTTCTTTAACCTCTTTGCATGATTATGTGACAAATATAAATAGTCAAAATGTTAGTGCTGCACTTTCTAATCTAGAAATAATCTTTGAAAACGGAAAAAACATGGCTAGGTTTGCGACAGACCTGCTTAATTATCTTCGTGATTTACTCATTGTACATATAGGAGATAATGCTGCTACGACTGTTCAACTTCCTCAAGAGAGTCTAACAATAAATACAAATCACATTTTCAAAATGATTGATGTGGTTACAGACAGTCTCCCAGAAATCAGAAATGGGATTCATCCCAAAATATATGCTGAAGTCATGACTATTCAGTTATGTGAATTACCACAAGATGTTTCATCTACTCTTCCTGAGGCTATAAGAGTTCAGCTAGAGGGACTTCAAAAAGAGGTGGAAGAACTTAAAAATCAAGTTGATAATCTCACCACCTCTAATATACCTTTTAATAAAACGACAGTTCATAAATCTGAAACAAGTTTCAAGTTTCAAGTTGATCGTGTTAAAATTTTATCTATTATGGAAGAGACAGTCGCAGATAGTCAGCAATCAAGGGAATACCTAGAATCTTTGAAAGGGGCTTGGAATGAGATTCTTGATAGTATATCGGCACAAGATAGAGCGCTACTACTTGGTTCAGAGCCTGTTCTAGCAAATAGCGAAAATGCTATTTTAGCTTTTGACGCTGCTTTTAATGCTGAGCAAGCGACTAAAAGAGCAGATTTAAATGCTATGTTTAGTAATATCATGAGCAAGGCTGCTGGTTTTTCACCAGATATTTTGGCTGTACCTAGAAAAGAGTTTAATGACATTCGGACAGAGTTTGCCCAAAAATTAAAACATCAAAAACAGGAAGATCAACCTGAAAAAAAAGAAGCTACTTTTATACCTGAAGGATTTGATTTTTTATCTAGCAAGATCAAGATGGTAGAGGATTAGTTCATTTTACTTTTAGCAAGGAAATACGTGAAAAACGTGAAGACATGTTCACTAAAGAACATATGATTCAGCAGAGTGGTTAGACCAAGCCCCACGGTATAAGCGTAGTCACCTTGACTTTTATGAAATTATATAAGCGGTTCTTATTTAATAATACTTGCGCGTATTCATGAAGACAGTTCTCTCTTATACAAACTCTTTTTGAAAGTTAAGAAGATTGTTTTATCAATGATACTTTATATATTGTTTTAGTAAACATCCAGATACTCTGTTGAAACCTGTCGTATTAGAAGATATTGACGCTGTAATTTTAAAAACAGAGGAACGTATTACGGTTCTTAGCCTTTTGGACTATGATATCAGTGGTGATTTGGCTACTTATTGATTTTGATTAGGTATTCATAAAGAATCATTGTTAGCAGTGGGTGATTATCAAGGTTATCAAGAAATTCTACTTAAGGAAGCTATTTTAAAAAAACATAATTAGGAGTAGGTCAATTATTGTAGCTTGAAATTTTGAGTTCATAGGGACAAGTCAATAAGGCAGTTTAATATTTTGATAGAAAAGCGGATTATGTCAACAACATCATTATAACAATTATGGTGTTGTTTTATGATTTGTCTAAATTTCAAGGATGAAATTTTACTACCCTAAGAAGCGTCCTTAATAATTGCAGATAATATGACATATGTTATAATATTGCCATGACTATACGACAATTATTGTTAATGGCATTTATATGTGCCTTTGAAACTTATTTTTTCAACGATTCTTTATATGAAGGAGATTATCTTTTTTCAGTGTTTTGGGGTATTCTTTTGGTACGA
>CAZPYI010000063.1:0-12804 GCA_964590305.1 uncultured Streptococcus sp. | reverse complement strand
AAAGTTACTATAAAATTAAAACATAATAAAAGCACACTAGTATAGACAGAATCAAGTCGAGAAATATTTTCTAAAGGAGAGAATAGGCATGAGAGCAGCACAAATAAAAAGTTATTCTAAAGAACTAAAGGCAGAAGTGGTAGATACTCCTATCCCAGATATTTCAGATAATCAGGTACTGATTAAAGTAAAGGTTGCTGCAGTTAATCCTTTAGAAATTTTAAACATCACTGGAGCAGTAAAACTAATTCAAGACTATAAAATGCCACTTACTTTAGGAAATGAATTGTCAGGTATCATAACAAAAGTTGGTAATTCTGTTCAAAAATTCAAGGTTGGAGATGCTGTTTATGCGAGACTACCGATTGATAGTATTGGCGCATTTGCTGAATTTGTAGCCGTTGATGCAGCAGCTATTTGGTACATCCCAAAACATCTCGATTTTAAAACGAGTTCTGCAGTTCCGCTAACTGGCCTGACAGCATATCAGGCCTTTCATGAGGAATTGGAGGCTAAACCAGGTCAGACGGTTTTTATCCCTGGAGGTTCAGGAAGTTTTGGTCAACTGGCTATTCCTATTGCAAAATCAATGGGATTGAAGGTTATTGTGTCAGGAAATGCGAAAGCGAAAGAACGCAGCCTAGCTGCTGGAGCTGATCGTTATCTCGATTACAAGGAAGAAAATTACTGGGAAGTCTTAGACTCTGTCGATTTTGTCATAGATACTCTGGGAGCAGATGAGTTTGACCATGAATTAGCAATAATTAAGCCAAGCGGTCGTTTATTGAGTCTTAAGACAGGTCCTAACAAACGATTTGCAGTTGATAATAAGTTCTCTAAGGGAAAACAAATTTTATTTGGTTTAGCAGGAGCAAAGTTTGATAAAAAGGCAAAAGAAAAAGGCGTTGACTACCATTTTATCTTTGTTCGTTCTGACGGAGAGCAACTGAAGAAAGTTACTGATATTATCGAGAAAAATGTTATTGTTCCTGCAATTGATGACACTGATTATAGATTGGAAGATATCAATTTAGCATTGCAACGTGTTGCAACAGGTCATCCAAATGGAAAAGTTACGATAACTTTTGATTGATATGTTAGGTTATTACCTCAAAAGTTAGCTTATTAGATTTCCACTTTATCAATTAGGCTTTTTATCCAAGTAGAGATACTTGGATTTTTTCTATTGTCTAGGTTTTGACAGATGTTATTTTAAGATAAAAAATCAATAGGGCTTATCTCAATTTAAGAATTCATTTATATCAGACTTAAATTTCACCTAAAAAAGTGCTATAAATATCACAAGGAACTGCTATTTTTTATTATATATGAAAGCCTTATAATTTATATAGAGATAAAGTGACACACTAGACATTTAAAAAAGGAGCAGTTATGAAGTATTTTGAACGTAAATTTGGGAAAGATGGCGCTTATGCTAAGTACTATCTTCAAGAACCATCTCAGGAAATTGATAACAATCGAGTCTATCCAACTATAGTTATTTGTCCGGGTGGTGCTTATTTTTGGACATCATTTCGTGAAGATGAAATGGTTGCACTTCGATTTTTAGCTGAAGGTTTCAATGTTGTAGTAGTCCACTATGCCACTGAAGGACTTAAAAAAATGTCTCAATTAGATGCTAATAATATCCCCCAAGAAAAACCTATTAGTGCTTACCCTAATCCACTTATTACTCTAGCAAGTGCAGTAGCTTATCTGAAAGAAAATGCTGAACAGTTTAGAGTAGACTTAAATTTCGTGGTAGTGGGTGGCTTTTCAGCTGGAGGAAATGTTGCTGCTCAACTTGGTAGTTACTGGCATGAAAGCTGGCTAGAAGATAGTCTCGAAAAACCAAAAGAGTTGTTTAGACCAACACACCTTTTCTTAGCTTATGCAGCATTTGATATTAATCCTGGTGGAAAAGTTGGAGAGTTTAATAAGGTTGCCTATGCAGCAAGTGGCGAGAAATATCCAAGTCAAGAACTATTAGATAGAATCAATCCTATCAAACAAGTGAGTGCCCTTACACCACCGAGTTTTATCTGGCACACTATGGAAGATAATTTAGTCCCTTCTGTTAATGCATTAAGCTATTGTCAAGAGCTTGAAAAATGGAATATCCCTTATGAACTTCATCTCTTCAATAAAGGGAAACACGGGCTTGTTTTTGGTGACTTACGCACCGGAGTCAAATCTAGTAATCAAAATGCACAAGTCTACAAATGGGTGGAGCTGTTTCTTGAATGGCTAGCCCCTATAAAAACGACCCGTTCAGGTTTTTATTCTCCAATAGATTGATAATACTAAAAAAATCAGACTAAGCTTAGTCTGATTTTTCTCTTTTCATTTGTTTACGATATTCTGCTGGAGTAACTTTATATTTTTCCTTAAATAACTTGTAGTAATGATTAAGATTGGAAAACCCGACCTCCATCGAAATGTCACGTACGGATTGTTTACTATGCAAAAGAAAGGGTAAGCTTGCTTCAAGACGTTTATCTTGCAGAAGATTTTTAAAAGTTTGACCAGTACATTCTTTCACTAAACTACTGAAATAACTGCTATTATAGCCAAATAATTTTGCACAAAACTCTAAACTAGTGGTGACATAGTTTGAATTGATATGAGACAAAATATCAAGTGTCAATTGTTGTCTATGAGAATTGTCATTTGTACCGTTTGCCTCAACAGAAAAAGAACGAATGAGCTCTAGCATGATTAATTGCAAGAATAAATTTTTATAAGTAAAGTTTAGCAATCTAGGCTCATATACTTCACACAATAATTGTTGAAATAAGAGGTGAAGATTTTGTGAGTTTTCACTCCGAAAAAGAAGGTATTGATTATGATTTTGACTGTCAGAGATAGCTTGAAAAAGAAATTGTGTAAGAGAAGTTTGACTCTGAAAGTGGCTAAGAAAATGTTCTTTAAAAAATTTTTGTTCTACATTGACACTTATGACGATATCGTTATAGTCTGCGCTTTCTACAGCATGAGAAGAATTGGTGTCAATAAGAATAAGATCGCCTTCCTTTAAAATAACTTGTTTACCATTAATATATTGAATGCTAGATCCATGATACACATAGTTTAATTCAATAACATCAGTTACATGATTTGGGACTGGAGCAAAACGACTTTGCTTACGAACAAAGAGCAAAAGACTGTCATCAGCAATACCTGATATTTGTTTTAAGGAAAATTGGAATACCTCTTCTTCTCCGAGAGTGACAGTTGGAGTCTCTTTGTAGTAGTCTACGTATTTTTGATGAAGGTAACTGTTTTCACTCTCTGTCAATCGATAAAGTTCTTGATCTAATTCTAAAAAATCCATGACTACTCCTAAAAAAGTGATATAAAATGTGTCTATTTTTGATATTTTAATTATATCATGAAAGCGTTATAATTACCATTGTAAAAAGATAATTAAATAATATAAGGTATATGATAAATTGATATCATTTTGCCTAGAAAGGTTGATTATGTTTCAAATTGCCAAAGATAAACGTCATTTTGAAAATAATGGAAAAAATAGTTTTTATTTAGCAGATACTTGTTGGAGTGCCTTTACAAATATCAGTGAAGCTGATTGGGAATATTATCTGGACACACGAAAAGCGCAAGGCTTTAATGTGATACAGGTTAACATGCTTTGGCAGTGGGATGCCAGTGCAACAACGCTTGATTTCCTGCCATTTTCAAAAGATAGCAAAGGTCACTTTGATTTTACTAAGCCAAATCAAGACTATTTCGACCGTGCTGAACGAATGATTGCAGCTGCACACAAGAGAGGAATAACTATTGCTTTGGTTTTGCTTTGGGCAAACTACTTACCTAATACATGGGCAAGTGACATGAAAATCAAGCAAGTTGGTATTTTTCCTAAAGAGACTGTGGTTGACTATGTGACAACTATTGTGGAACGATACAAAAAGTATCATCCCATCTATATTGTCAGTGGAGATACAGATTTCCAAACTTCAGAAGTGATTGAAGATTATTATAATGCTGCACTTAACACTGTAAAAAATCATGATAAGAAATCTATAGCAGTCCTTCATATTCGAGGTAGAGAGAGTGATATTCCGGATACATTAAAGAATAATCCTAACTTGGACTTCTATATGTACCAGTCAGGTCACAATCAAGCCTTTCAATCAAGTGCTTATGAGCTTGCAGAGATTTTTTATGACATGGAACCTAAAAGACCTGTCATCAATTCTGAACCTTGTTATGAAATGATGGGCTATAGTCGGAAAGCTTATGGGCGTTTTTCTCGTGAGGATGTTCGAAAAGTAGCATGGCAGAGTGTGCTTTCTGGAGCATTTGCTGGGATTACATATGGCGCACATGGTATCTGGAGTTGGCACAATGAACAGTTGACTTTTGATTCAAGCGTTGGTGAAGCTTTTGAAACACCATACGATTGGCATGAAGCTTTAAAATTTGAGGGTGCTTGGGATTATGGCTTCCTTAAACATTTTATAGAGAAGTGGCAGTTATTTGATATCGTTCCAAATCAATCATTGATTAGAAATGGTGCAGATAACTTTGTTGATTGGCAACTGAAAGGAACTAGTGACCTAGCTGTAAGTCCTAGTTCTTCTAGAGAGATTCGTGCAGCAGAAAATAATCGCTATGTCATTATTTATGTACCTTCTAATATTAAACTTCATTTAGCAGGTAACCTTTCAAATAAAAAAATGACATATATTGATTTAGAAAATCATCGTCATTCTGAAGCAAGTGGCAATTATTTTCAAAAAGATAAGCTAACTATCATAAATATGCATCGTTTTACGAGAGATGCCATTTTAATTATTGAAAAATAAAAAGGAGATTTTGTATTATGGCTTATGAACAAATGTCTAAAGACATTCTGGCGGCAGTAGGTGGAAAAGAAAATGTGGATCGTGCTATTCATTGCGCTACTCGTCTAAGATTATTTTTAAAAGATGAATCTAAAGTAGATAAAGCAAAAGTGGATGGAATCGAAAAGGTAGCTGGTAGTGTCTTCTCAGGAGGTCAGTATCAAATCATTATAGGATTGAGTGTACCGGAAGTTTATGAAGCATTTATGAAAGAGGTTGGTTTATCAACGTCTGATAGTGTCCCACAAGCAGAAGAAAAAGAAGGGAATATATTCAATCGTTTTGTGAAAGCTATCGTTGGAATTATGACACCAACATTTGGTATCATGGGTGCTGCCGGTATCTTAAAAGGATTTCTTGCTTTAGCTGTAGTTCTTGGCTTATTAAAAGATACAGACGGCGCTTATCAAATCTGGTACGCCCTAGCGGATGGCTTCTTTTATTTCTTACCAATTTGGGTTGGATTCAATGCTAGTAAGGTTTTTGGAGGGAATCAATTTATCGGTGCAGCTATAGCAGCAGCATTAATTCATCCTAACATTGTTGCTCTATATAACGACGGAGCTAGTATTACTTTCTTTGGTATTCCAGTGATTATGACATCTTATGCACAGTCTCTTTTCCCTGCGATGATTTCTTCATATGTAGCAGCTAAAATTGAGAATTTTGTTAGACCAAGATTACATGAATCTATTCGTTTAATGATTGCTCCACTTGTTACAGTTGTTGTTACACTTCCGCTTGCTTTCTTGGTGCTTGGTCCTGTTATGACGTGGGTTTCAAATTCCCTTGCTACTGGCGTTATGGCAATCTATGGTATCAGTCTACTTGTGTTTGGTGTTTTAGCAGGAGCTTTCTGGCAAGTAGTTGTTATCTTTGGTTTACACTATGCCTTTATACCAGTTCTTATTAATAATATTACAAATCTTGGTCAAGACCCTATCAATGCAGTCTTTCAAGTAACAGTACTTGCTTTGGCTGGTACAGCTATTGGTTACGCATTTAAAACCAAAGATAAAAAACAAAAATCACTTGGCTTGTCAGTTGGCTTAACCGGTTTAATGGGTATCACAGAGCCAATTATTTATAGTATTGCGCTTCCAGTTCGTCGTCAGTTCATTTATGCTTTCATTGGAGGTGGTATTGCAGGAGCGATTCAGGCCTTCAATAGTGCTCTCATTTATGGATTTGGTAACGGCGGTATCTTTGCCATACCTCTCTTTATCGCACCAGATGGCAGTCTGAATAGCATGATTTCATTCATTATTGCTGCATGTGTTGCTTTCTTTGTTCCAATTATTCTCACAATGGTTTTTGGAACAGGCGAAAGAACAGAATAAATATTATAATAGACCTGTCCAAACTAAATAGATTTGGGCAGGGTTTTGTAAGTTAATGAGGAGTTTTTTATGAAAGAAAACAATTTTTTATACCCATTTTTTGGCAACATGGTGAAGAAGAGGATGTACTGGTAGACTATGTTGATAAAATTTACCAATCTGGTATGAAGGCGGTTTGCGTAGAATCGAGACCGCATCCAGATTTTGTTGGAGACAAATGGTGGACAGACCTTGGAATCATTATTCGAGAATGTCAAAAACGAGACATGAAAATCTGGATTTTAGATGATTCTCATTTTCCAACTGGCTTTGCCAATGGGAAGGTGAAAGAAAAGTATCCAGAATATCTCAAACAATATCTAACTATGAGACGATTTGATATTGTTGGTCCCTTTAAAGGTGCTCGAATTGATGCAAGTCTTTTGAAAGGTCGTCCTTGGGAACAGCACCAAGCTGAAATTATTGATGTACTTGGTGTTTATCTGGTTGAACGTGCTTCACAATATAATGAAACTGGAGATCCTATAAAAAGTTCTACTACAATCGATATCACAGATCAGTTTGTAGAGGACACTATTTATCTAGATGTTCCTAAGGGCAATTGGAGTGTTTTTGTTGTCTTCTCAACACATGAAGGTGGTGAAGAGACGACTGAAGATTATCTTAATCCACTTGTCAGTCAAGCTACACAAGTATTGATAGATGAGGTATATGAAAAACATAAAAACCATGTTGGTCAGTATTTTGGCAACACTATCACAGCATTTTTCTCTGATGAACCTCGTTTTGGAAATGAAAAAGGTACAGAATCGAGAATAGGAAAAGCTGATATGGTGCTTCCGTGGCGTCCTGGTTTGGAAAAAGAATTAAACTTCAGCAATCAATTATTACCGCTACTCTGGGTGCCTGATACACAGGAAGCAGAACGTGAAGTTCGATACGCATACATGGATCTCATCACTAAAGAATACAACAAAAATTTTACCAAAGTTCTTGCAGACTGGTGTCAAGCACATGGATTAGATTATCTAGGTCACAATATTGAAGATAATGGCGCTCATGCACGTTTAGGATATGGAGTTGGACATTTTTTCCGTGGGCAAGAGGCACAACATTTTTCAGGTATCGATGTCATAGGTGGTCAAGTAGTTCCCGGCATGCCCTATCATCATGATGCTTATCAGACTGGAGGAAGTGATGGGCAATTTTACCACTTTGCTCTTGCTAAATTAGGAGCATCTGCTGCACATTTATATCCTCATAAACAAGGATGCCATGTGTGAAGCCTACGGTGCTTATGGCTGGAATGAAGGACTCAAAACAATGAAATGGATTTCTGACCATTTGATTGTACGAGGTATTAACCATATCGTTCCCCATGCTTTTAGTCCAAAAGAATATCCTGATTGGGACTGCCCGCCACATTTCTATGCGCGTGGAAATAATCCTCAATTTCGTTATATGCCAAAATTAAATCATTACTTAAATCGCCTCATGACAATCTTCAATGATGGAAAACATAAGGCACCAGTGGCACTTTTTTACCCCGCAGAGTTTGAATGGGCGGGAAAATACATGCCAATAGAAGTGCTAGCACGTGTTTTGACCGAAAATCAAATTGATTTTGATATTGTAAGTCATGATCTTCTAAAATCTGCTAGAATGGCTGATGGTAAACTGATAATCAATGGTCAAAAATTCGAAGTCTTGATAGTTCCTTATGCTGAGTATATTCCAAAAGATATATTAACTGTCTTCAATAAGCTAATTGAAGAAGGGATAAACGTAATATTTACTGATAATCTCCCAGAAAATCAACATGATTTATCTAAAACTGCTAGTGTGATAAACTTAAAAGAGTTACCAACAAACTTGGCTTCTATTGCTGAAATTAGTCTGGGAAATCCATTTTCCGAGCTCGTTTATTATCATTATCAGAAAGAAAATAAAGATTATTGGATGTTCTTCAATGAAAGCTTGGATAAAATTGTAGATACAAAAATCCATTTTTCTCAAAAAAAAGGTCGTCCAGTTGCTTACGATGCTTATGAAGATAGTTATCATCCAGTTTATGATAATCATTTACTCCTTAAACCTTATCAAACAATTGTTTGGATTTTTGGTGGAGACTTTGAGACACAGGCCAAAGCTAGTGTGATATCTACAGAAACGCTTACTTCTATGTGGACGGTATCACTTTCCAAAGCTACAGATTATCCAAATTTCACTGAAATTGGAAAAGTAGCCAAGCTTGCCCCAATTAACAGCTTCAAGGAATTCGATCGTATGAGTGGAACAGCAGCATATACTACTAAAATAAGAGTCGAAAATGCCGATACCATTATTGGCTTGGATTTAGGGAAGGCTTATGAAATTGCAGAAGTTTTCATTAATGGTATTTCTGTAGGGCAACAAATTGCTCCACCATATCAGTTTGCCATTGAAGGGATATTAAAAGAAGGAGATAATGAACTTCGTATTGAAGTGACCAATACCCTAGGAACACAATTTCGTGGCGGCTTAAATCAGTATTTAACTATTGAACCATTTGGTTTAACAGAAGAGATTAAAATTTTAAGAAAATAAAAGGAATTTTTTAGCAAAATAAGTAGGCTAAATAGGTGAAATTGAGATAATTATATCAGAAAAAATGTTAATAAAAACTAGAGCAGGTTCAGAACGCTCTAGTTTTTATTTTTAAATAATATCTTCAATCGGTAAGTGCATACCTTTCCACCCTTCAAGAGCTGAAGCTAATTCATAAGCTTCAAATCCAGCTGAGAGAAGAATAAGCAATGCTTCTTTACCTAGAGTAGTGCCTGCAGTCCAGTCATAGACCACATAAATTTTTTCTTTATCCAAACTATCAAGATGACTCGCCAAATCTTTTGCAGGAATAGCTAAAGCCCCTTTGATTTGATCTTTCTTAATCATTGCTGGTGCGTTTCGAACATCAAGAACAACGTATTTTGAATCCTCTTTGTCCATGTTTTCTAAGACAACTGTATGATTGATGTAAAGACTAAGGTATGTTTTTAAAAAATTAATTTTATCTGTTTGCATGATTTTTATTTTCCATTTCTTTTTTTAATTTTAGAGTACCAGTATCAATTTTAGTGAGTAATTTGTTTAAGGTCTGAATATCTTCAGAATCTAGCATGCTGAAGATTGTTTTGACTGATGAAAAGTTTGAAGGAAGAAAATCAGCTAAGGTTTTACTTCCAAGTTTCGTTAACTTGACAAAAAACGAGCGTTTGTCTGTGTGTGATGGAACCCTTTCAATGAGTTGATTTTTTTCCATTCCGCGCAAGAGTTTGCTGACTGTGGGACGAGAAGCCCCCAGCTTTTCAGAAATATCTGATGGAAGAAGTTGGTGGTCATCAGCCCTCTGAAGAAACATTAAAATAATAAACCTTGACTCGGTCAATCCATACTTCTCTAATAATAGATCATATTGTTTTTGCATTTTTCGATAAGACCATTGAAAATCTAAAAAAGCTAAAACAAAATCGGACTCAATATCAGAATTACCTTTGGCACTTGCTTCAATTCTTTGTCTTGTTGGACGGTCTTTGAAATAAAATTCTTCCATGAAGCCTCCTTCTTTAATATAGTTTGCTAGCTAACTATATAGATAATAGCATATCTGATTTCACTTATCAAGAATATTGTTTGATTTTGAGAAAAGTATGACAAGTCATTGAGTAGAAAAATATTCTATGCTATACTGATAGCAACAGTTGAGCATAGGCTGACTGTTAATCAATTATTTAAAAAAGGAGAAATTTGACATGATTAAAGAAAACAAGGAGATTGTGAGTTAACCGGGAGGTTTACGCTAATCTTACAAACAGCATGAGTCTCCCAAAAGTTTATTTTACAATGGTAACTTTTAGAGGAGTAAAAAATGAAAAATAAAATTAATAGAGATAATAGAAGAATAACAATCAGAAAAGAAGTTGCAGACGATTACGAAATTGTTGAGAAAATGACGAGAGAAGCATTTTGGAATCTCTACGTTCCAGGATGCAGTGAACATTATCTAGTTCACACTATGCGTTCCCATGAAGACTTTCTAGCAGAATTAGCCTTTGTTATTGAGCTAGACGGAAAAATAGTTGGCAATGTCATGTATACAAAAGCAAGGTTGATTGATGATTCAGGGAATACAAAAGATATTTTGACTTTTGGGCCAGTGTGTATTTTACCAGAGTATCAACGACAAGGTTTAGGGAAATTATTATTAAACTATTCTTTTGAACAGGCAGGTAAACTGGGATATGATGTGATTGTTATTTTTGGAAGTCCATCCAATTATGTTA
The DNA here is from genome assembly GCA_964590305.1 of uncultured Streptococcus sp. Taxonomy (GTDB): domain Bacteria; phylum Bacillota; class Bacilli; order Lactobacillales; family Streptococcaceae; genus Streptococcus. The sequence continues at coordinate 2,271 of CAZPYI010000063.1, read as the reverse complement.
ATCTGGGCTTTAAGAGTTGTAAGAAGTACAATATTTCCTTTCAGGATAACTTATTTCCAACGGCAATGATGATAAACGAACTCAATCCTGACGTTTTAGATGGTAGGAAATGGGTTTATCATGAGAGTCCAGTCATGCAGATAGACAGTGAAAAAGCTCAGATTTTTGACAAGGGACTGGAAAAGATGATGAAAGAATGGCAACCAAGCCAAGAAGAGTTTTATATACTAAGCCATTCTTCTCTCCAATAATTGCAAGAACATTTAGCAATAGGATTCTGTCCTGGAAAGCTAAGAACAGAATCTTTTATCCCATTTTTAAAGTCTATCAATGTAACTGACGAGAAGTCTTGTCCAAGATTGAAATTTGATGTTCCATCTAAATAGATGGCAAGTATTTTTATGAAATTATTAAGACAAAAATTAAAAGTGGGAAAGTTATGGATAGTGCTTTAAAGTTGAAAATAGATATTAGAAATGGTGTCAGCTTATCAGATGGTGATATCAAAGAAAGACTACTGCAATCCAAAATTGTAGAAAGGCTATTGACTGAATCCTATAGACTAGACACTTTTACCGGACTAAGGAAGTTAGAGTTTTTACTAATTGAACTGTCAGTTATTCCAGGTACTCATCTGTTAGATAGAGCAAATGACATGGTTGATACTTTTATTGAGCATACAAAAGTGTCAGAAGGCTTTTCATTAACAGGTGACATCCAAGGTGTCTTATCCTGTCATAATGCTATTGCAACCTTAATTATGGGAAGATTTGGTAGAGTTGCTGAAGAAAAACATGGAATTGATTGGATACTAAACTATCAAATCACAGATAGAAACGAAGTGTGTGGCTGGTATGGCAAAGACCTATTTTCTCGTTTTGGTGGTTGCGTGGGACATACGCCTTGTATTGATGGGCTTGTAAAGTCACTCTTGGCACTATCAGAATATAAATCATCTGATAAATTAGTGACACAAAAACTAGAAAGTGGTATTGATTATCTGCTTGAGCACCGATTATATCAGCATATGGAAAGTGATGAGCCTTTGAATAGTGATATTATCAAACTTTTCTATCCTTATGCCTACAGAACTAATGTGATTGAAATACTATCGCTTATGAAAAATGAACACCGCTTAGATGATTCACGGACTGATCAGGCAAAAGAATTAGTACGGTCGAAAAAGCGAGGACACTATTTTTTACCCGAAAAATTATTCATGAAAACTAGCTTTATCCCCTTTGAACCTATAGGGAAAGCAGGCCTTTGGATTACTGATGAAATCAATAGTTTGTTTGAATAGGATTGTGGTTGTTATTTTTCGTCTATTTTACAATTAATTCAATCTTAAGAGGCTACCAGAAAAAATAGAGACTTATTTGATTTTGTGATTGAAAGCGTTTTTTTTAAATTTAATTTTTTGACAAAATTTGATTGACATTTTTTTTGAAAATGCTATCATACTTGGTGAATAGAGTTACAGATGTGCTGTAACTAGAGGCGTGTTACTGTAAGAAGGCAAACCTCACACTCTGACTACGGTCGGAGTGTGAGGTTTTTTTGTCGGTAAAGCTTGGGAGAATATATGAAAATAAAAAAATTTTTAAATACTAATGTTGTGTTGTTAAAAAAGGGCAGCAATGAGATTATAGGATTTTCAACAGGCATCAGCTTCAAGAAAAAAGTTGGAGAGGTGGTACAAGAAACAGATTTTGAAAAAATATTCGTTTTGGATACCTATGCGATGCTTGAACATTTTAGTTATCAATTAACAAAATGTGATTCAAGGTATGTTGATATTGTCAATAATATTGTTTATTATGCAAAACAGAATTATCAGTTATCAATGACTGATTATATCTATTTAACATTGTTAGATCATATTGATTTTACGGTTCATCGAATTAAAAAGGGAATGAATTTTCAAAGCCCACTAAGATGGGAAGTTAGACGATTTTATCCAGACGAATATGCAATTGGTGTCTATGCAGTACAATTAATCGAGAAAGAGTTAGCGATTAATGTGCCGACAGAAGAAGCGATTTCAATCGCTTTACATTTCGTTAATGTCCAATCTCAGAAACAGGACATGGCTGTTACTAATAAAATAACAAAATTTATTGAAGATGTTCTTACAATTGTTAAATATGAATATCAGCGAAATTTTGATGAAGAAAGCTTTCATTATTCAAGGTTCGTCACACATTTACACTATTTTTCACAGAATATTATTAATCACACACTGCCGAGTTATCAAGAGACGTCATTGTA
>CAZPYI010000062.1:0-13102 GCA_964590305.1 uncultured Streptococcus sp. | reverse complement strand
AATTATTTTCACATATTATATAATTTTTTTATAATAATTTTGATAGAAAGGGCTGCAATAATATTTTTTAATGTGTTAATAGATTTAGGAGAGATTTTTATGAAAAAAATTGGGAGATTTATTATAATATTTAGTGTAGTGTTGGTATCTATATTTTCTGTTAATGTTGCTGCGGAAACATTAACAGAAAATATACCTGATGAACAACTGGTTCAAGTGCTTCCAGAGGGTGGTTTTATTATGAAAACTGATGGTAGTTCTGAATTTAATTCAGAACTAGTTAGAGAAAACAATGGTTCGATTATGACTTATAAAGAATATTGCTCCCTAGGAAATGAAAATGTAGATACTAGTTGGAACCCTGGAGAGACTTACTTTAGAGCAACACGTCCAAGTGGCACTAATACGAAAGTTTTAGCAAATGGAGAAACATATAGATCGCAAGTATTTAGTGGAAGGGGATGGAGATTTTCGAATTTTGGTTTTAGACCTGCTTCTGGGACGGGATATTATTTAGCTTGGCAAACTTTTGTAGATGATGGGAGAGTTGGAGATTATAATTCTGCTATGAGAACATATTCAGGTACTCTAAAAGGTACGCCTTTATATCGAGGAACTCGTCGGTATGTCATTTCTAATCTTGAAACTGCCATGTTTTATTATACATATAATCCTATTCCTGGAACATATTATATTGTTCAAAATTTTTAAGAAAGATGTGATATTATGAAATGTAAAATCGTATTCGTTGCATTGATAATGGTTCTTATGGCTATTCCAACTAATGTTGTTAATGGAGATTTTTCAGATAGCAAAGATGAAAAATTAGAAAATTACACGATTCAAAAGATTTTAGACAGTTTCGAAAACAAAGAGTGGTTTACAAAAGAGTATATAAACGATATGTTTGAAAATATGGCTGTCAGTGATGAAACAAAAATAATTGCTGATTCATATGGTGGACTTATTTATTCTGTTTGTGATGATCATTTGGTTTCAAAAACTTATGAAGCGGATGGAGCGCTAATAGAGTCTTTAAGTCTAGATTCGTCAAAAGCAACTACAGTTGGAGAACTTAAAAAAGCTTTGTATGGAAGTTTAGGCGAGTAAAATAATTACTTAGCTTTATTGCAATGCATCAAGTAAAGCGGTCAGATAAAAGCTTCAATTCATATATTGATTAGTAAATCATGATTTCTATCTTCTGATTTTATGTTATAACTGACCATAATTATAGCAGTATGTATATTTGTTAATTCGCTTAGTTACAACTTTATTTTCAAAAAATATCTTTTTGAAGACTGTGCTAATAGAAGTGATATTATTTCCACTTTAAGTGTTCTCTCTTCTTAATTTTGCAAAAGTCATAAATATGCAAGATAGTTTCATCAAAATCAAAATAGGGATAAATTTCATATGAAGGTTTGTAAATTCACTAGCTGAAATATACAGCTCTCATAGGGTTAGACAAAAAATATTAGTCGAAAGACTGAGTTCTGTATTGTACAAGACTCAGTCTTTTTAGTTTAGCTTTGATACGTTTATTGTTGTAGTAATGATTATAATCTGTAATGTTTCTCTTGAGTTCATCTAATGTCTCTATTAATTATTCTAATAGAAACTTCAAATGTTTCAGCCAACTCAGCTGTTATAGTCCTTTTATTACTTAAAATATAGTATATTATTCCAAATAGATGTTCCACACTCAAGATAGTTTCTCCTATTCTTGTATATTTTCTTACTAACTACGACATGAAGTGTCATAATTTATATTGTATCATGGAAGTGTATTAATTAACTAGGAAGTTTTAAAATGAAATTTTCAATATTAGATTCTAAAAGAACAAATAATTTTACTAACCCAAAAATTCAAACTAAAATTATGTCTTTGTGGGAAAAAATTGTTTAGACATTCAGAAGTTTGTAAATGAAGGCTTAACAATTGCGTGTGTGTACCATGAGTATCAAGCCAACTACCAAGATGATTATACCGTATCGCTTTGTAAATAGGACAATATCAAAGGAGTTTTTGATACTTCAAAATATAGTTGGAAAGAATAAAGTAGATTCCAATGATAAGTCAGGTGTTATTAACACATGGAAAAGAATTTGGTCCGATGAAGATAATCATAAGATTAATAGAGTATACGATTTTGATTTTGAGCAATATAAATTCAACGAGAAGTAAATATTTCAGTTGCTATTTTATAAGTTGTTCAAATTGTAAAATTATGCTAGATAATGAATTTCTTATGGAAGAAAACATGTTAAACTAGCTATATGAATTATGAATCTAATAAGTCTTTATTAAATGTCTGTTCCAAACAATCAAACAGATGAATTTTGATAAATTGTTAGTCATCTAAAAAACTGTTTATCGGCTCAGACGTTCTCATAATGGGAGAAGACCTGAACTAAGTCTAAAAGGTTTATTGATGACAATTTTTCAGTATCTTCGAAAGTACCACACTTTTGAACAGCTAAAGAAAAGTCTTACACATGCTATTTTTAGGCAGAATATATGAAGAACTTCCAAAGTTATTATAAAAATTTTAGACAATATACTTTTCATGAGATAAATGTATCAATTAAACATAAAGTTGACAGCAAATTTTTAAAAAAGTTAAAAAATATCTAATAAACGAAAATATAATTAGTATCATTGAAATAATAAAAATAATTGATGAGAGGTTTCTAATCTTGGGAGGCATAAGAATGAGTATTCTAAAGTATAAAGTATCACTAATCCGAATTATTATGAATATTTCAACTGTTTTGATGGAAATTGGAATTCTACAACTCATTTCAAGAATTATTGATAATATGACAATTCGAAATAATAATCATAATTATGAAATGAATATATTGTTATTGTTACTATTTAAATATAATCGCTTTTATAGTTGGCGTGTTTATAACTCGTAGTTCTGTATATATCAGCTGGGTTTGCAAAGAATCTCAGAAATATCATTTTTAAAAAGGTTCAATCGATGTCTTTTAGAAATTTGGATAGAATTGGAAAAATTAGCATTGTTACTAGACTAACAACTGATATTTCAAATTTACAGAATTCAATATAAATAATGCTCCAAGTGTTAATATGTTCATTAATAATAGTTGTTGTAATGTTGGTTATGGTTATTTATATTTCGCCTATAATTGGTCTTTTATGTTTATGCTTAGTACTAATTATTGGTAAGAAAGCTACATCTTTCTTAAATCAAGGTCTATTAGCCTATGATAAACTAACCCAATCAATTCAAGAAAATGTTTCAGCTTCTAGAGTAATCAAAGCTTATGTAAAAGAAGAACAAGAAACGGAACATTTTATTAGAGGTTCACAACAGGTGTATTCTCTTTTTGTAAAAGCAGAAAAAGTTATGATATTGGCAAGTCCGGTTTTGTCAACTGCAATGAGTACTTATCCCATTGTTGTTTGGTTAGGTAGTCAATTTATTATGGAACAAAAAATAACAACAGGTGATTTTATTATTCTGTTCACATATACAACAAATTTACTTACTGATTGCTTTTAGTAACGGGTTCATTAACATCTATTTTATCAAGGAAACCTCCTTTAAATAGAGTCTCTGAACTTTATAATTCATCAAAAAATTCAGTAATATTGGATGAAGTATTACCAATGAATGATGGGAATATTGAATTTAAGCATATGAGCTTTTGCTACAATGAAGAAATAAAGAAAAATGACTTGAAGGATATTTGCGTGTCCATAAAATCTGGGGAAACAATAGGCATCATTGGTGGAACAGGTAGTGGAAAAAGCACCTTTGCTCAATTGATAGCCAGACTATATTCAGTTTGAGCAGGGGCAAATTCTTATTGGCGATATTCCAATTGAAAAATATGATGATAATACAGTCAAAAATAACATTAGTTTAGTACTTCAGAATAGTAACCTTTTTTCTGAAACAATAGAAGAAAATCTAAAATGGGGAAAACTTACTGCAAGCTATGATGAAATGAATAGAGTACTTGAAATTGCTCAAGCGAAGTGCTTTATAGATGACTTGAAATTTGGACTTAGGTCGTGTGTGGAGCAAGGTGAAACAAATTTTTCTGGTGGACAGAGGCAACGAATTAAAAAAATGGAAACAGTAATTCAATAAGGTTTAAATAATATAATGAAAAATTGCACGGTTCTAATCATTACTCATCGATTAACTACTATCCGTTCTGCACATCAAATTTTAGTGTTTGATAGGGGACAAGTGGTGGAATCGGGGACACATGAACAATTGTTAGAGAAAGAGGGTCTATACTCAAAGCTATTTAAAGTTTCACAAGTAACAATGTGCTAATTTCTTGAGATGGTTGACCGATTTATTTCTTTTTTATAATTGTAAGAAGCCCGCAGTTAAATTTATAGTGAATATGAAGGGATGAGATGTCTGTTGTGTTAGCACTCTTTAGCATATTAAATATGGGTGAAATACTAAGAATTATTTTTGGTAAAAAAACTATCAAGAATACAGTTATTGGAATTCTCAATACCTTTTTTGATTTTCAGTATTTTTTGGACTATACTAGGTAAGTACAAATATCTAGTATGACATTTCCATTGGCATCGGCTTCAGTAAAACGAGGAGAGTTATAACGTTCAAAAAACCAACCCGATTCATTGAAGCGCCATCCTTGATTTTTTAAAGCAGTCATAGAAATTTCGAATGCTTCCATACTATATAATTCACCAGTTTTATCATTACCATAAAGCCAACAAATCCCTAACTCTCCAGGAGGTATTTCCGCAGATTCAAAAGTATCTGGAACATCGGCTTCTGGGGAACAAAGCATACCAATCCAGTATTCAAAGTCATCTTCATTATTGCTGGTCGTGCGCATGGCACCAATATAATCATTACCAACATCTGGAACACCAGAGCACTGACTTAAAGTCTCAAACCAGTTATCTTTAAAAGCTTCTTGCCAATAAGATGCAAAAGTACCTGTTTGGTCACGATCGCTGTTAGTAAACTTTTTTCCGATTAGTTTTACAGTGGGTAGCGTTTCTTTGTATACTTTTTTTATTTCCATATTATTTTTCCTTAGTTTTTAAGCTGATTGTATCGTGAGTAAATCGTTTAGTCACTTTAGCGTACCTTTATTTCTTATAAAGACAAATAATGCAAAAAACTATTGTAGGAAAATGATTTGAGAGAACAAATTTTCAATAGATTAGATTTTTAAAAAACTTTATAAAAAAAAAAGTCGCCCATAAAGGCGATTTTTTTAGTGTGATACACGTTTACGTGCAGCTTTCTTACGATTTTCCTGAACGAAAGCTTCTTTTTCTTCTTCAGGATCAATGATCGTTTTTTTAACAGCAAATACAGCACCAGCAACAGTTGCAGCAGTAGCAATAACACCAGTAGCAAGCCCTTTAGCAAAAGCAAATTTTTTAGCCATAATAGTCTCCTTGAATGAAATAGATTAGACAGTCAATTGTCTCTTCATCTTATGTTATACTAATGGTAGCGAAAAACTGTTTAAATATCAAGTGAAAAATATCGCTTTCAGAAAAAATAAGTCTTAAGACTGATTGTTTTATAGAAGGATTTAAATGTGTCAGATAAAATTAAATTAATCGTTGTTTTAGGCCCTACAGCTGTTGGTAAAACAGCTCTTGGTATTGACTTAGCGCAACACTTTCAGGGAGAAATTATTAGTGGAGATAGCCAGCAAGTCTACCGTCATTTAAGTATTGGAACAGCAAAAGCTAGTCTGGAAGAACAATTAGCTGCTAAACATCATCTTATTGATGTGCGTGATGTCAATGAGAATTATTCGGCTTTTGATTTTGTTGGAGAGGCGGAGTCAGCAATCGAGGATATTACTAGTCGTGGAAAACTTCCTATTATTGTTGGTGGCACTGGACTTTATTTGCAAAGTCTTCTTGAAGGTTATCACCTTGGTGGGAATGTTAATCATGAGGAGGTTTTGGCTTATCGTTCAGAGCTTGAAGAGTTTTCAAATGCTGATCTCTTTAAAATGGTAGAGGATTTAGATATTGAAATTCCGCAATTAAATCGTAGAAGAGCTATACGGGCTTTGGAACTAGCTCATTTTGGAAAAAATCTTACTAATAAAGAAACACATTACGAGTTTTTATTAATTGGGTTAAACGATGACAGACAAGCACTTTATGATCGGATAAATAAGCGTGTGGACAGCATGATTGAACAAGGAGTATTAGATGAAGCGCGCTGGCTTTATGACCAACACTCTCAAGCTCAGGTCAGTCGTGCTATTGGCTACAAAGAATTTTTTCCATATTTTGATCATCAAATGAGTCTATCTGATTCTGTTGATAAGTTGAAACAAAATACGCGCCGTTTTGCAAAGCGGCAATTAACATGGTTTAAAAACCGAATGAAGGTCCATTTTTACATGGTGGGAGAGCCTGATTTTAAAGAAAAAATTATCACTGATGTGACGACATTTTTGGAAGAATAGAGACTATCACACAACTCCTATTTTTAAATTATCATTGATAATATGTTATAATTAATGTTACAGAAATAACAAAGGAAAGAGGTGAGGTCATGATTGAAACGGATCAAAAACAAGAACGTGCTATCCTATTAGGAGTGGAACTGCAAGACACAGAAAATTTTGACATGTCAATGGAAGAATTGGGATCACTTGCTGAAACTGCGGGTGCTGAAGTCATCAGTACTCATAGCCAGAAACGCGAAAAATATGATAGTAAGTCATTTGTAGGTTCTGGAAAACTAGAAGAATTGAAACAAATTGTTGATGCCGAAGAAATAGATACTGTGATTGTTAACAATCGTTTAACACCTCGCCAGAATTCTAACTTGGAAACCATTTTAGGTGTTAAAGTTATCGACCGTATGCAGCTGATTTTGGACATTTTTGCTATGCGTGCAAGAAGTCATGAAGGAAAGCTACAGGTGCATTTAGCACAACTTAAGTACATGTTGCCACGTTTGGTGGGACAAGGAATTATGCTCAGCCGACAAGCTGGAGGTATTGGCAGTCGTGGACCTGGTGAAAGTCAATTAGAACTTAACCGTCGTTCCATTCGAAATCAAATAAGTGATATTGAGCGTCAGCTTAAAATTGTTGAAAAAAATCGAGAAACAATTCGTGAAAAGCGTGTGGATTCACAGACTTTTAAAATTGGCCTTATTGGTTATACTAATGCTGGAAAATCAACAATTATGAACATCCTGACTGACGATAAACAATATGAAGCCAATGAACTTTTTGCAACGCTAGATGCGACGACAAAGCAAATTTATTTACAAAATCAATTTCAAGCAACATTGACAGATACTGTAGGTTTTATTCAAGATTTGCCAACAGAGTTAGTCGCTGCCTTTAAATCAACATTAGAAGAAAGTCGTCACGTAGACCTCCTTTTGCATGTTATTGATGCCAGTGATCATAATCATACCGAGCATGAAAAAGTTGTTTTGGATATCCTAGCAGATTTGGACATGTTGGATATTCCTCGTTTAGCAGTCTACAATAAGATGGACCTTGCAGAAAACCTAACAGCGACAGCTTTTCCAAATGTTCGTATTTCTGCACGACAAAAAGACAGTCGTCAGTTGTTGCGTCGTTTGATTATTGATGAGATTCGTGATAACTTTGAATCTTTCTCAATTAGAGTACATCAAAGTCAAGCCTATAAACTTTACGAACTTAACAAAGTCGCTCTTATAGACGCCTATACATTTGAGCAAGAATATGAAACGATTACAGGCTATATTGCCTCAAAAAATAAATGGAGACTAGAAGATTTTTATGATTGATTATCTGGCATTAGCAATGAAGTATGGAGGGTTTACAGGGCTTGATAAAGTGTATTTGGAAAATGCTCTGAAACAACTTTCAGATGAGCAAAAACTGATACTTATTACGCCGCCACCCAGCGTTATCAATGCCTATTTTGCAGAAATCTATCAAAAACAAACGCCTTCGGCAGCGACGGATTATTATTTTGAGTTGTCGAAAGCTTTAAATTTAACGACTAGTCAGCCTTCCTTTGATGAAATTAAGCCTTTTGTGCGCTTAAATTTAGGTGGAAAATCTTACGGTTTTGCCTATGAGAGTGACCAAGAAGTTGCTGTTGTTTTTTCTGAGGAAAAGGAGCCGGTGACAGATAGTCTTTTATTTGAGTTGGCACAAGTCTTCCCTCAATATAAAATCTATGTGGAAAACAATCTTATCAAAATGACTAAAATTGATTTTGATGAAGAGATAATTGAGGAGATTAGTCTAGAATCACATATGGTTAGTCGTATAAGCAAACTTAAAGGAAGTGTTATTAAACTATCAAGTTATAGCCAGAAGGAATTGAGTGAAATAGTAGAGAAATTTTCTGGGCAAAGATACTATCATTTTACCCAGAGAGAAGCAATCATATATATAAAAAGTTAGAGAGAATAGTCAGTATGGAATTACAATTTTTAGGCACTGGGGCTGGACAGCCATCAAGAGCTCGCAATGTATCAAGTTTGGTACTAAAATTATTAGATGAAATTAATGAAATATGGATGTTTGATTGCGGTGAAGGCACACAGCGTCAAATTCTGGGAACTACAATAAAACCACGCAAGGTGAGACGTATCTTTATTACGCATTTGCATGGAGACCACATTTTTGGCTTGCCAGGCTTTTTATCAAGTCGTGCTTTCCAGTCCAGTGAAGAACAGACAGATTTAGACATTTATGGTCCTATTGGAATTAAAAAATATGTGATGTCAAGTTTATATGCGTCAGGTTCACGGTTACCTTACCGTATTCATTTTCATGAATTTGGGGAAAATCAACTTGGGAAAGTAATGGAAACAGATAAATTCATCGTTTATACTGATAAATTAGATCATTCGGTTTTCTGTCTCGGTTATCGTGTTATCCAGAAAGACCTTGAAGGAACTTTAGATGCTGAAGGTCTGAAATCGGCGGGAGTTCCATTTGGGCCGCTTTTTGGAAAAGTAAAAAATGGCCAAGATATTACACTAGATGATGGTCGGAAAATTATTGCAAAAGATTATATTTCAGAACCTAAAAAAGGAAAAGTTATCACTGTTTTAGGAGACACACGAAAAACAAATGCCAGTGTTCGTTTGGGAGTTGGAGCAGATGTTTTGATTCATGAATCTACTTACGGTAAAGGCGATGAGAAAATCGCTAAGGCACATGGACATTCGACTAATATGCAGGCGGCAAAAGTTGCCAAAGAAGCCTGTGCCAAGCGTCTTCTACTGAATCATGTTAGTGCTCGGTTCCTCGGACGTGATTGTAAAATTTTAGAGGCTGATGCACAAACAATCTTTTCAAATACACATCTTGTTAGAGACTTGGAAGAGGTTTCTCTATGAGAACAATCGTAATAACGGGAGCAAGTGGTGGCATTGCTCAAGAGATAGTTAAGCTTTTGCCTAGTGAAGATCAGTTGATTGTTCTTGGACGGAGTCAGAAAAAATTAGATCAGCTCTATAGCCACCGTGCTCACACACAGTGCATGCCAATCGATATCACTAATGATCAAGCTATTGAAAAAGCAATTAATGTAATATATCAAGAGTTTGGGCATATAGATATTTTCATAAATAATGCTGGCTTTGGTGATTTTAGCCATTATGATGCTTATGAAACTGGTGATATTCGGGCGATGTTTGAGGTCAATACTTTTGCAACTATGACATTCTCACGATTAGTTGGGAAAAAGATGGCAGACAGAGGACAAGGACATATTATCAATATCGCAAGTATTGCAGGATTGATTGCAACCTCAGGGTCATCTGTTTATTCTGCCACGAAATTTGCAGTCATTGGTTTCTCAAATTCCTTACGCTTAGAGTTGGCGGATAAAAATGTTTATGTGACTACTGTTAATCCGGGACCTATTGCAACCCACTTTTTTGACCAAGCAGATCCTTCGGGAGATTATCTCAAGAAAGTTGGGAAACTGACCTTACAACCGGATGGTGTGGCACGGAGAATCGTTGCTATTTTTGGAAAAAACAAGCGTGAGCTTAACATGCCATTTGTTCTCGCTGCAACCCATAAGTTTTATACTTTGTTTCCAAAAATTTCTGATTTCTTTGCCGGAAAGGTATTTAATTATAAATGATTACATCCAAATATGATTGGAAACAAATAGAAGTAGAGCCAGAGTCTGGCTTTTTTGAGATTTGCAAAAAAAACAAATTAACTCCAACTGTGGGTAAGATTTTATATAATCGATGTATTGATAGTGAAGATAAATTAAAAGAGTTCCTGACAGCTGATCTATCTAGTCTTTATGATCCGTATTTGTTAAATGATATGGAGAAGGCTGTTGGTCGCATTCGTCAAGCAATTGAAAATTATGAGCAAATTCTTATTTATGGTGATTATGACGCGGACGGTATGACATCAAGTGCCATTATGAAGGAAACACTTGAGATGATGGGGGCAGAAGTTCAAGTATATCTTCCTAATCGATTCTCTGATGGCTATGGACCAAACTCATCTGTTTATAAATACTATATTGAACAAGAGTCAGTTTCACTCATTATAACGGTGGATAATGGGGTTGCTGGGCATGAGGCGATTGCCTATGCAGAAAGTCAGGGTGTAGATGTTATTGTGACTGATCACCATAGTATGCCTGAGGAGTTGCCTAATGCCTTTGCCATTGTTCACCCAGAACATCCAAAAGCTGACTATCCTTTCAAGCATCTAGCTGGATGTGGTGTCGCCTTTAAGCTTGCATGTGCCCTTTTAGAGTCTATTCCAACTGAAATGCTTGATTTGGTGGCAATTGGGACTATTGCAGATATGGTCAGCCTGACAGATGAAAATCGTATCTTGGTTAAGATTGGTTTGCAGCTTTTAAAAGAGACAGAACGCATTGGTTTGATTGAATTAATGCGAATTTCTGGCATAGAGCACGATGCTATTGATGAAGAAACTGTCGGTTTTAAGATAGCACCTCAACTTAACGCACTTGGTCGTCTAGATGATCCAAATCCTGCTATTGAGTTATTGACAGGCTTTGATGACGAGGAAGCACAATCTATCGCACTTATGATTAATGCTAAAAATGAAGAACGTAAAGAAATCGTGCAGGCAACTTTTGAACAAGCCATGTCGATGATTGATGCAAGTCAGTCTGTGCAAGTCTTGGCTAAGGAGGGCTGGCATCAGGGAGTCTTAGGAATTGTGGCGGGACGAATTCTTGAACAAATTAATCAACCTGTTATTGTCCTTACTATTGAAAATGGAGTAGCAAAAGGTAGTGCTAGAAGTATTGAAGCGGTCAATATCTTTCAAGCATTAAGTCCTCATCCAGATCTTTTTGTAGCTTTTGGAGGACACGCTGGCGCTGCCGGAATGACTTTAGAAGTCGATAGATTGAATGAACTGTCTCAAGTTTTGACTGATTATATCTTGGAAAACAATCTTGATATGACTCAAAAAAACACATTATCAATCGATGACACAATAAATTTATCAGATTTGAGTTTAGAAACGGTTAAAAGTCTAGATAAGCTCGCACCTTTTGGTATGGATAATCAAAAACCAGTCTTTCTGATTAAGGATTTTGTAGTAGAACAAGCTCGAAATATGGGACAAAATGGTGCACATCTTAAACTAAAGGTTTCCCAAGAAGCAAATGTTTTTGATGTTGTGGCTTTCAATCAAGGTGATTTGGTTCAAGAATTTCAACAAGCTCACAATTTAGAACTTGCAGTTTCGCTCTCCATTAATAAATGGAACGGTTCAACCAGTCTTCAACTGATGTTAGTAGATGCTCGTGTAGAAGGTGTGCAGCTCTATGATATTCGTTCAAAGAGTGCTAGTCTTCCTGATAATGTCGCTCCTCTAAACAAAACTAGTCAAGCGTCTGAAGTTATCTTATTAGATATTCCGGATAAAGAGGAGGAACTAAAAGCATTCTTTAGCGGAAAAGACTTTTCAGCAGTTTATTTTAAAAATCAGATAAAAGAGCAGTATTACCTAACTGGCTATGGGACACGTGATCAGTTCGCCAAACTCTATAAAACAATTTACCAATTTCCAGAATTTGATATCAGATATAAATTGAAAGAACTCAGTCAGTTTTTGAAAATTCCTGATATTTTGCTAGTGAAGATGATACAAGTTTTTAATGAGTTAGATTTTGTGTCTATAGATAACGGAGTCATGGTGGTTAACAAAGATGCTCAAAAACGTGAGATTTCAGAAAGCCAAATTTATCAAGACTTGAAAAAATTAGTCAAATTTCAAGAACTTATGGCACTAGGAACGCCTCAGGAAATCTATGATTTTTTAACCTCTGAAAATTCAAAATAAATCAGTCACTTTTAGTCTGTAATTAAGCAGCTAAGAGTGTATTTTTTTGCTCTTGGAAGATCAGTTATATTTGTAATGAAATCATTATAAAGCTAGAATTTTATAAAATAAGGATTTCATGCTATAATGAAGAGTGAAAATATTTTTTGGCTTATGCCCATAGGAAGACAAAATGAATTTAAAAAATTATATCGCTTCAATCGAAAACTACCCGCAAGAAGGAGTTATCTTCAGAGATATCTCACCTTTAATGGCTAATGGAAATGCTTATAGCTATGCTATCCGTGAAATTGTTCAGTATGCAACAGACAAAAAAATTGACATGATAGTTGGTCCTGAAGCGCGTGGCTTCATCGTAGGGTGTCCTGTAGCTTATGAACTAGGGATTGGTTTTGCACCTGTCCGTAAGCCTGGTAAATTACCACGCGAAGTTATTTCAGCCAGTTATGAAAAAGAATATGGTATTGACACTCTCACAATGCATGCTGATGCTATTAAACCTGGTCAACGTGTTCTTATTGTGGATGATCTTTTAGCAACTGGTGGGACTGTAAAAGCTACGATAGAAATGATTGAACGTCTGGGTGGCGTTGTTGCTGGTTGTGCATTTTTAATTGAACTTGATGACTTAAAAGGTCGTCAAGCAAT
Source organism: uncultured Streptococcus sp. (assembly GCA_964590305.1). GTDB lineage: Bacteria > Bacillota > Bacilli > Lactobacillales > Streptococcaceae > Streptococcus. The sequence continues at coordinate 118 of CAZPYI010000062.1, read as the reverse complement.
CGGTGAATATGATTATAAAGTATTGATGCACTACTAATATATAGTTTAAAACTATAACCAACTAAAGATTTTATATAATTGAAAACTATATCTCCGTGTTTTATAATGATAATTATGA
>CAZPYI010000061.1:0-13224 GCA_964590305.1 uncultured Streptococcus sp. | reverse complement strand
AGAAATTTACGCTCATCAACTTAATCAATTAAAAGAACGAAATGATGATGTCCTCAGAAACATTTGGGGATAGAGATCCTAAAACCACTCTCACCATATACTCTCATACTACCATCAACATGAAAGTTATCATAAATGAAAAACAAAACTTTTGCCCCTTCTGTGCCCCTTTTAGATGAGTTGTAATTTGAAAGTTATTGATACACAAGGGATTAAGACGTGTAAATCATGTCCCCTGCCGGAATCGAACCAGCAATTACTCCTTAGGAGGGAGTTGTTATATCCATTGAACTAAGGGGACCCGACTAAATAGTCATTCGTTTTATTTTAACCTAAAGCAATACTTTATGCAACTGTTTTCTAAAAGCATCACTTCATTTGCTTTCTATATTTATCCATTTTTGCTTTAAATAATTGTGCACTTGTTGGAGGAGTAAAAGTTACTGCATTGGCACCAGCTTTGATTACCTCTAGTATGCTGGTATCACTTGGTCCACCGGTTGCCATAATTGGTATTTCAGGGAAACTCTTGCGTATCCCTCGAACAATATTAGCCGTTTCAGGACCACCACTAACATTAAGAATGTCAACACCTGCTTGTATGCGCTCACTAATATCTGTCTGTTCTGCTACAACTGTATATATTATTGGAACATCAATAATCTTCTCTATTTTTTGGATAGTTTCAATATCTGCAGGACCATTCACAACCACTGCTAAAGCACCTTCGGATTCAGCAAACAAACTCATATTTGCAGATCTATCCCTGTTTGTCAGCCCACCACCAACTCCAGCCAAAACTGGAACCTGTGAAACTAGCATGGTGCTTTTTAATACAGAAGTACTGGGAGTAAAAGGATAAACTGCTAATATGGCATCCGCATCGTTATTGGCAATAATAGCAGCATCTGTTGAAAATAAAATTGACTTAATTAAGTGACCATAAATGCGTATACCAGTACACTGTTGGATAACTTCTGGAACATGCACAATCTCTTTACGCAAATCAGACATGACAGTAGGGATTTTTTGTCTTTCTTCTACCATTTCTTCTCCCTTCGAAAATATATTCCACTAATTAAAAAGCATATTAGTAATTTTAGCCAAGCATGACTTCCATACCGGATATTTATAATAAAAAACCTTCCATTTGGAAGGCTTCAAAATCATCTTAACGACGAATTTCTTTGATACGAGCAGCTTTACCTTGCAATGCACGCAAGTAATAAAGTTTCGCACGACGTACCTTACCGTAACGAATAACTTCGATTTTATCAACACGTGGTGTGTGAATTGGGAAAGTACGTTCCACACCGATACCACTTGAGATTTTACGAACTGTGTACATTTCTGAAATTCCTTGACCTTTACGTGAAATGACAACACCTTCAAAGATCTGAATACGTTCACGAGTACCTTCGACAACTTTTGCGTGAACACGCACAGTATCACCAGGGCGGAATGATGGAATATCAGAGCGAAGTTGACCTTCAGTCAAACTTTGGATTAATGGATTCATTTATTTTTCTCCTGTCTTGCTAATCATTAGGTGCTTGTCCCAGCGGATTGGCCGTTATTTTGTGTGTCCATTACACACTTTCCTATTCTAGCAAAAATAGTTATTCTTGTAAAGCGAAAGAACTAAACGTCTGTGTCCAGATTTCTGAGAAGAATTGTGGAATAAAAAAATTACACTCTTTTATTCGCTTTTCTAAAACCTTATTAAAAAAAAGCTGAATTTTGCTATTCTAATATAACTTCCTTAATTTGCTCCTCTATTTTGTACTTCGTGTATCCTACTTCATAGGAATTAGGACAGTCAATAAAGGAAAAAGACTCTCTACACCTTTGTAAAATATTACTAAATCAACCTGTGAAACAGCTTATACTATAACTTTTTATCCCCGTAATCCTTTACTTTATTTTGGATAATTGCAACATTGACCGACAATAGTTGCTAGAGTATACTATGCTGCTTCAAAAACAAACAGCATTTACATCGCATCTATGCTATAGAAAGTACAGAAAATTGTATATTCTATTTAATAAACATAATCAACAAGAGCAGAGCTATTTTTAAAAAAAATTCTGTTTTTTTAGCTAATTATTTTTTATTAGTCTAGATTGTTTGAAAGTTTTTAACACCTACTTCCACAGTTATTTTCTCCCGTGTCTGCAATGAAATTTCAATCTGATTCCCTCGAAATGCTACTGTTGGAAAAGGTACCGTGTCATTTTTTAGGATACCCGCAAATAAACCGACCAAGAGATGTTCACCTTTGCCTAAATTGGCACGAAGACTTGGAAAAAAAGTCCGTTGGAAAAAGAGATTAGTGTTAGCTTCTGGTCGAATAATCTCGACTTGGTCAAAACCGTAGATATTTTTAGCCACCGTTGAGCATTTTAGATTATTCATTTGCTCTAACAAGTTTAGTTGTTCAACTCTATCATTATCTAGCGGAGCTGAAAAACCACCATCATAGACAAGGAGATCACAACCGCTCTGGATCTCATGAACACGGATGTGCGCTTGACCACAAGGGATGATGGTGCTTTTTATCTGGATATTTTTCATAGGTTGCCAGTAATGAATTACACGATCTTCTTGAATGTCACACGCGATAACACGCCCTTTAGATCGGAAGTATTCTCCATCTTCACTAAGTGCAAGTACATTATCAAAAGCGCCTTGTGCATAGCTTTCGCTAGCTTTGGGAATGCTAAAGCCATAGTGGGTCGAATAAACAAACTTACCGTATTTAGCTGCTGCATGACTCTGATCAGAGACATATTGTCCTGCAGGATAGAAGAAAACTTGCTCAGACAGGTTCACGTGCTCAATTAGAGAATGTGAAGTTTTACTGACAAGTCTGTCAGTTGAAAAATTCGTTTGAAATGGCACACTTTTCCAGTAAGGATGATCTTTCTTGACAGCTAGAAGTAAAAAACTTTTAAAAGCCCAGTAGGGAGAACCCGGCGCATTGTAGCCTTCAGCCATATTGAGATTTTGATAATGATAACCCGTATTCAAAAAACCACTTTCATCAAAGATTTCTTGTTGCATCCAATACTCCATATTGCGAGCAAACAGACCTTTGATCACACCCCAAGGTAGCGCTTCAACGTCCGCAAAAATTAAAGCTGCCCAAAAAGCCGACTGAGCAAATCGGTAAGTTAGACTCCGCCCAAATGGTACAGCTACACCATTTTTAGCAAACCAATACTGATAATCTCTCGCAAATAAAATCGCACGCTCAATCATTTTACCCGTCCGCTCTGGCTCTTCCTCTCTCATGAATTTTACATAAATCAAACTATAAAAATGAAAAGCCCAAGGAATATAGTAATCAAACTGCGTCTTTTTTCCATCAAAATACCAGCCATTCCCTGCGTAACAAGATTCAATCAGTTTAAAATCGGCCTCTATCATTTCTTGAGAATAAGATTGACTCATTTTTTTCATAGCTATATTGACTAAAATTCTGAAAAATCGCCAGTTATTTTTAGGGATTTTATGATCATTAATCTGAAGAAGCCAGTTTGAAAGATTCACTTTGCTCTCTTCTGATAAATTATCCCAAGTTTTCTCCTTCGCCAATAAAAGGCTTATTGCAATTGAAGCCATTTCAACAAATTTTTGATGATAATCAGACAACTGACCAAAATAGTGCGGACTAGTAGGATCAGCACCCACCGTCAAACCCATCAATAACTGATTTTGCAAAAATCCATCTTCGTTTTGGGTCAAAAATGGGGCGATGCCCCAAATCAAACGACTGAAACTCTCCATTTCGCTGGTTTCCCGATCATAAACCGCACCATGACTCCCTAAATCAAGATGCCCCGTTCCTTTCATTTTTGCACGAAGTGGGTCTGCCATGAGTAGAAATCCTTGGCGCACTTCCTCATAACTTTCCCATCTTAAAGCCTGTAATTCTTCTTTCATTCTTAGTTATCTCAAATCATTCATATCAACACTATCCATGTCGGTATAGGTGATGTTTTCGCCACACATCGCCCAGATAAAGGTGTAATTACTAGTACCTATTCCAGTGTGAATCGACCAACTTGGGCTAATCACAGCCTGCTCGTTGCCAACAACCAAATGCTTGGTTTCATCAGGTTTCCCCATAAAATGAAACACTTTGTTTGCATCTTCAAGGTCAAAGTAAACATAAGCTTCCATGCGACGCTCGTGCGTGTGGCAAGGCATCGTATTCCAGCCACTGCCCGCCTCCAGATGCGTATAGCCCATTTGAAGTTGGCAAGAATTACACACATTTGGATGAATGTACTGGTAAATTTTGCGCTCATTCATATTCTCAGAAGTTCCTGTTTGAATTGATTTTATGTCGTCAATCGAAATTTTTACATTCGGGTATTTATGATGTGCAGGGCTTGAAGCTATATAGAATTTAGCAGGTGCATCCGCATTTTCACTCTCAAACTTTACCTCAGACGTTTCCTTACCAATGTAGAAACCATCTTGATTTTGCATGGGATATTTTTTGCCATCTATAGTCAAAATTCCAGCACTACCTATGTTAATGACACCCAATTCACGTCGTTCTAAGAAATATTCCACTCCCAATTCCTTGTCCAACTTGATTTCAAGGGCCTCATCAGTTGGTGTCACACCACCAAAAATCAAACGGTCATGGTGCGTATAAGTCAATCGAATTTTCCCTGATACAAATATTTCCTCAACGAGAAATTCTTCACGGAGTTCATCCGTTGTATAGCTTTCTATATCCTTAGGTGCATGTGAGTAGCGATTTTGCAATTTTTGTATTCCCATTTTTATTTCTTCTCTTTCATTCAAATTACATTTGTCCCAAACACTTCGATCTGTGTAAGTGCAGGGAATTGCGAATCATCATCGGCTTTTTTCAGATTTTTTAAAGTCAAACTGTTAACAATTTCAGATGGAAATTCAAAAAATTGAAAATCGGACCTTTTTTCAGTTTTTAATTGAATTTTCTTACCACTTGAACACTCTATGTCAACCGAAGTCCAATAACTATCATGCGGGAAGTCATGCCGTAACAAAACTCCAATTCGATGAATCTTGACAGGTCGTCCAAAGTCAATGGTCAGCGCCGCATTTGCTTGCTGGTTAATCCCCCAAGAGTTGAAAGGATACGAACCATGCGAACTGTTTGCGTACCTACCATCAATAGCATTTTTGGCAAAAAAAACAGTGTCATCACGGGTTTCTACATTAGCTATCACATGTGGGAATGCCCCCGAATCATCTTTTTGATCATGGGCATTAAAGCTTAGATTTTGTTCATTCTTTACTTCAAAATCATAAGCTTTTCTCACCATCAGATGATGACGACTAGATTTAAAACTCGTTTCAACAGAGGATTTTCGAAGTTTTTCAGCTAGAGGAATCTTATACGTCCATTCTTTCTGTGTTAAATAAATCAATGATGGAGCCAGAGTTTCATCCAGTTGAACCATGTAATAAGCTGGTACTGTGTCTGTACTAAGGCGAATGCTGTCTCCAACCTGATAGATATAGTGTTTAATCCCCAAGACGCAAAAATCCTCGGCAACTACGGAAAAAGGACCTGGAGAGTGCTCATGGTCTATTTTTCCGCTGATAACCTGATTTTTATTGTCTAAAAGTTCAAGTTTTATCATTTTTAATTACTACTTTCTTATTGAGCGTGCTCAAAAGCGGTCATAAACGCTTTGGCATTATCTGTCACTGCTGCAAAATTACCTTGAGCCGCTGGAGCTGTTACCCCACCTCCAGCACTAACTGCTGCTGCACCAGCCGAAAACCACTCCCCGATATTCTCCACGCTGACTCCACCTGATGGCAAGATATTTAGATAAGGAAAAGGCCCTTTCAAATCTTTAATCATATCGACACCAGTAATGTCACTAGGAAATAGCTTAATCAACTCAGAGCCGTATTCCAGAGCTTCTTGGGCTTCACGTGGTGTTAAAACCCCTGGTACATAAGGAATTTGGTAAAGATTACAAAGTTTAGCGACTTCTTTACTGAAAGATGGGCTCACGATAAATTGTGCTCCTGAAAGAATGGCAAGTCTGGCCGAAGTTATGTCCAGAACAGTTCCAGCACCAATCACAACATCTGTTTCTGCATATTTTTCTACCAAATCAGCAATGACTATATTAGCTTGTGGTACAGAGTATGTCAGTTCGATACTTTTGATACCACCTGCAACAACTGCATCTACCAGCTTCATTGCTTTTTTTGAATTTTCTGCACGGATGACCGAAATCACCCCAGAATCTAATAATTTTTTTAGTAAGTCTGCTCTTTGCATTTTTTCTCCACTTTTCATCAGTTATTTCTTCAAGTATCGGCTGGTATTTCTTCACAAGCATTACGAATCTATATTCTCTAAACAATAAAAATTGCAAGTCGAAGGGGGTGGCCTGTCAACTATCGTTTCCTTCACAAAATAAATCTACTCTGGTTGTTTTCCAATATAAGCCAAAATTCCACCATCAACGTAAAGAGTATGCCCATTGACAAAGTCCGAAGCTGATGATGCCAAGAATACAGCTGGTCCTTGAAGGTCTTCTGCTGTCCCCCAACGCTCAGCCGGCGTCTTGGCAATGATAAAATTATCAAACGGATGACGACTACCATCAACTTGAACTTCACGAAGTGGTGCGGTTTGAGGAGTAGCGATGTATCCAGGGCCAAGACCATTACATTGGATATTAAATTTCCCGTATTCTGAAGCAATATTCTTGGTCAGCATTTTCAGGCCACCTTTAGCCGCAGCATAGGCAGAAACTGTTTCCCGACCAAGCTCTGACATCATTGAACAGATATTAATAATTTTTCCACCACCTTTTTTGATCATCCCTGGAATCACCGCTTTAGTCATAATAAATGGGCCATTCAAGTCGACATCGATAACTTGGCGGAAATCAGCTGCAGACATTTCAATCATCGGGATGCGTTTGATAATACCTGCATTATTGACCAAAATATCAATCGTACCAACTTCTTTTTCTACTTGTGCAATCATAGCTTCAACACCCGCTTCGTCAGTTACATCGCAAACATACCCATGGGCTTTGATGCCAAATTCTGCATAAGCCGCAAGACCTTTTTTTATACCTTCTGGGCTACGATCATTGAAAACAATGGTCGCTCCAGCTTCATTGTAGGCTTTAGCCAGTGCTAATCCGATGCCATAAACCGCACCAGTAACGAGAGCGATTTTTCCTTCAAGTGAAAAGTTATTCAAAATATTTTTTGTCATTTTTATTCTCTTTCTCTCATAAATTTTTCTAAAACTGTACGGGTCGGATAACCATCATTGTCACCTGCTGACTGCACAGCAAAAGCTCCAATAGCGCAGGCACGTTTGACTGCACTTTTAAGGCTCTCATTGTCTAGCAAACCTGAAATTAGACCCGCTGCAAAGCCATCGCCTGCACCTACAGTATCCACAATTTTGTCCACTTTATAGCTTTCAACGCTAAATTCTTCACCAGTCCTCGTCTTAACGTAAGCACCTTTACTTCCGTTTTTGATAATAACGGTTTGTGTAATGTCGCTTTGATTCAGGTAAAAATCAGCAATATCTGACACTTCTGACAAACCTGTCAGTAACTTTCCTTCAGAAATACCAGGCATAATAATTTTTGCTATCTTGGCAAATTCATTTAAACGTTCAATCATGATTTTTTCTGATTTCCAAAGCGCTGGACGAAGATTTGGATCAAAAACAGTCAAGCTGTCCGTCGTTGACAATTCTATCAGCAAACGTTTAACGGCTGTTATCCCATTTTCCGAAAGTGCTGCCATAATCCCGCTAAAATGTGCAATCTTAATCTGTGATAAATACAGCATCTCTAGCGTTTTCAAGTTAAAATGTGACGCTGCAGAATTTTTACGGAAGTACTCCACATGAGGATCCCCAGTAGAAACTTTCTCCTTCAGATAAAATCCTGTCGGATATTCCGAAGTCTGACTCACAAATTTAGTGTCAACGCCCGTTTTTGCCAGTTCATCACGAATAAAATCCCCCAGCGAATCTTGACCTACCTGAGAAACATAAGTCACCTCATGACCCAAGCGCACTAAACCGACTGCCACATTAAGCTCAGCTCCAGCTAAAAATTTCCTAAAATCAACCACCTGAGACAGTGGGCAATCAAGTTCTTGTGAAGCAAATACCACCAAAGGCTCACCGATTGTGACAAATTCAGCCATTTTTTCTCCTTATTCTTAAATTATTGTTTCAAAACAATCTGTTTGCCAGCTCCCAGGCTTCCTGTAAAATCAATTGTCAAATTCCCTGTTGCCACATCAAACGTCATTTTTTCATCGAGCGACAAGACTTCTACATTCTCTTTAGGCAAAGTCATATGGACGACCCCCGCAGACTGCGTTGGATCAGAAATCGTATAAACCGTATGCCTATTCTTATCTTCCTTCATCAACGAAATTGCTTTGTCCGTAGAGATTTCAGCTACTGAGCCACCAGTACTACTCCAAAAATTAATTCCTAGATAGCCTCGATCAACCAGTTCAACTGCTTGAATATTATCTGTATTTGATAAAATAGTCACTGCGTTCTCATTTTCAAAATCCTCCATTATGCCTTGGTCAGCACTAGGTACTGTCACATAAGCATAATTTTCATTCACAGGATTTTTCCCATGATTGATTATGAATTTCTCATAATTTCCCGTATAAAGCACATCACTCGGAAAAGTACTGTTAATCTCAGTGTAAGTGCCTGAACGGTTTTCGCTCGTCATCTCCACATCTTCCCCATTTGGGAAATAATATCCAATCGATCCTTTTTCCTGATCTGAATGCAACAAAATCCATTTTTTATTATTGGCAGATGTATCAGTAAGAACTTTGTAGTGATACTTATCATTCAATAAACGATTATCCACCACTGTTTCAATGCTAGCCTGAGTCGTACCTGTGATTCCTGCTCCCAAAGCAATCGTCATTCCGTCCACCACAAACCAAGACTTCTTAGCACGCAAATCCATTGGAAGAACCACGCCATTATTCTTCGTGTCCTTTTTGTTGAGAGACATGCCAAGTACCGCACTCTCCTTGTCAGCCACTCCACCAACCCATTTTTCAGTCGAAGTCACCGCTTTGAAAGCAGATACCTCATCAGCCAAATGTATCGTATCCACCGTCGTACCTGGTAAACGATAGGGATCTATCGTTGGCCAATAAGAAGTCCCAAACTGAACTCCATCATGATTGAATAAATAGAACATCCCATCAGCTGTATGCCAACCGCGCTTATTTTCACCATTTCCCGCCTCAAAAGACGATATGCGACTCGAATAAAGACTCAGACTAGTCATATAATCCTGTGTTTGTTGCACAAAGCGATCCATCGAAGCGAACATTTTTGTGCCGACAAAAGGCAGATTGGTCCCAGTCACTGATGTATCTGCTATCACATCCACTGTCATCTGCAAGTCATTATAATCCCTCGTATTATTCAAATAATAATCAGGATTTTCAAGCATCCAATATTTAACCTCTTCACGCAACTTCTTCTGACCATCTTCAGGAGCCAAATTGGACACAATTAGCAAATTATACATGGTCGTTGAACCAAATCCAACCTGAGTCGCTGTTGGCGCCCGAGAAATCGAACGTCCATTCACGCCAGGAATCATCATCCCTTGATTAATCAAAGGTAAGAAAGCTTCCTCAACAATGCTCACAAAAGCCTCAACGGTTTGAGCATTCATCTCAAATTGAGACCCCTTGGTTATGGACAAAATCTGCCCGACACCCTTCATCAGAACATTCCCGTAAGATCCCGTATAAGGAATATTATTATGCTGTACAAATGAACCATCCGCATAGAAACCATCACCTTTAGTTACTTTTTCAAATACATCTTTCACACTACCAGAAGCCATCTCAACTAAGTTTTCACTTTTTTGTAAAATTCCTAATCCTAAAACCGACAAAGCCAGATCCGTCCGATTAGCACCTGTTGTTGAAAAATTAGGAATAAAAGCCAAGTCAACAAAAACATCCTGAGCTTTTGTATAAAGTTGATGATAAGGAGTCGGCAAGTATCCTTGAATCGCCATTGTATAACCAGCGATTCGCTCTGCATCTAACTCACCTCCCAAAATCATCAAAATTCCAATGAATTTTTGAGGCACACCAACCTGCCAGTCCCACCAGTTACCGTAGTATTTCTTCCCATCATAAGCCTTCTTACTGACCATAAAGTCCAGTCCATCCTCAATCGCTATAAGCAACTGCTCATCATGATAGAGACTAGATCCTCTTGTCCCATAAGCCTGAGTTAAAGTATAAAGGTTAGAAAAATGCGTTGTTAGATTAGCAGATGAAGTATCCCCCGCTTTCAATGGCCAAATTGTCGTCCGTCCAGCTGACAAATCCATGTCTTTATAGAGCTTAACTGCTTTTTCAGATAAATTCGTTACATATTTAACTACCGCAGGGTTACTCTCATCATAAATATCAGAAACTAACTGATTGCGCCATTTCTTCTGCATCAAGATGAATTGCTCGGAATCAATTTGAACAGGGAGTTCACCAACATCTCCTGTTTTCAAAGAAAAAACAGACAACTGACTCAAATTTCCAAAAAGTCTAATCCCAACCGAACCCGTCCAATCCCCATTAACCTGAGAACCGTCTGGATAAATCACCTCAGGATTATCATAAATCAATTCCTCATTCAAATAAGCCTGAATACTCAAATCCTGATAACGCACCAGAAGACGATAAGTCTGACCAACTTCCAAGGGATCGGTCTTAATCTCCGTCAACCATTTTCCACCAGGTTGCCCAAACTGCCAATTTCCATCACGTGTATAAGCAAAAGATTGATAGTTGGTCGTTTGCCCTGCTCCCGCTCGGAAAACAAGTCCAAAATTAGTCTGACCCTTATAAACAAAGGTTAGTGCTACATCACCTGCAGAGCGATCCCCGGCATCCGTATTCAAGGCAATACTTTCTAAACTCGTCCCCACTTGTTGATTTGCAATCAGCAGTTGCCCTTGATTAATCTGACGCGTTGATGCACCAACCATGTCTCGCCAGTTTCCAAGTTGATTCGTAAAATCAGACTCATAAGTCGTAGCAGCTACCCTTAATGTTCTTCCAAAACACAACATTACTCCTAAAAGAAAAAGCATACCAATAAATATTCTTTTCATACTTTTCTACTCCCACACCATTTAACTAATAACTTGTAAGGTATAGGAAGAATTCTCATAACAATCCTTAGAATTATTAGATATAACCATCAGAAAATCCTTCATACGCCTTATAAGTTTCCATCCTGTTTCAGCTATTATAAAATATGAAGCCCAAAATATGGACTTCTTTCTATTTATTTAGCAGGAGGAATCGGAACACCTAAGATTCCAAGTGCACTCAACGCAATGGTCATAATCAGCACTATCCAGATTACCCGAGTAGAATTCAATTTTTTCTGACCCAACATCCAAAAAGTCAATAAAGTAAGAAGAACAGGAATCAAAGCAGGTAAGATTCCATCCAATGTTGTTTGCATTGAAAGAGAAACCCCGTTATGATTATAAATCAAAGGTGTTGCAACCTTTATTACAGAAGGAATCAAGGCTCCAATTACTGTCACCCCAAGGACTGTTGCAGCATTAGTAAAAGCAGACAATTTATCTTTCAAAGTCGTCACAAGTTTGACCCCTTGCTTATAACCTAAAGGTAAAAGTGCTGCACGACAAAATAAAAGTGCAATGTTTGCTACAATCCACAAAATACAGCCTACAACAGAACCCTGTTGAGCCAATGTCCCCGCAACAGAACCAAAGATTGTTCCCCAAATAACATGAAAGAGTGAATCACCCACCCCTGCAAGCGAACCCATCAAAGCAGTTTTCAATGCAGTAACTGTATCTTTAGCCTTGTAACCTTCTTTTTCCTCAATGGCGATGTCAATTCCCATAATCAGATTTCCAAAAATCGCATTCGTGTTAAAAAATTGATTATGCGTCTTCGCCATATCTTTCAGCTCATTATCTTTTGTATAAAGCTTTTTCAATATAGGAAGAATAGCATAAAGATAACCTGAACTCATCATCCGTTCATAGTTCCAGTTCAACTGACTTCCTAAAATATAGCGCCAACTCGCTTTATTCAGCTCTTTTTTTGTAATTTCTTCTCTATTCATCACCATCAAATCCTCCTTCAAAAGTTTGACTACTTATAGTACCAGTTTCTATTTGTTGATTAGTTTTTGACGCTTCACGTTTGAACACCAACATTGCTGCAACCAAACCAACAATCGCAATCCCCATCATTGGCACTTGAAGATAGGCCGCCATGAAAAATCCAGCAAACAAGAATGGAAGGTATTGTTTTGTCGGAAGATATCGTAAAAGAATTCCAACACCGACAACAGGAAGTGTTCCACCAGCAACTTGCAGACCAGTCATCAACCATTGAGGCATTGCATTAGTCAATGTCGTCACCGCAGCATCTCCAACAATGAGCATCAAAAGAATTGGAATCGCTCGAGAAAATCCCCAAAGAAATGAACCTGAAAGAACTAAGCGAGGAATACGACCATATTGTTCCTTATCAATCGCTTTATCCACACGGTGAAGAAGGAAGACATTGCAGAAACGTGCAACTACATCAAGTTGGAGCATTAAAAGAGAGACCGGAACTGCTAACCCTATCCCGTAAGCCGCACCTTTTCCAGAAATGATAGCAAAGGCCGTACCAAGAACTGCACCTGTAAAGTAGTCTGGTACAGAAGCCCCACCAAAAGCCGCAATTCCTAAGCGCATCAGTTGAAGTGTCCCTCCAACCATCAAACCTGTTTTCAAGTCACCCATAATCAAACCTGAGAACATCCCTGCAATCGCAGGCTGAGTCAAAGAGTTTGAAATCAATGAATCATTGATCGCAATAAAGGCAAAAATCGTGATTAAAATGATTTGTATAGCTGTTAAATGCATTGTTTTCTCCTAAATTTTATTTAATTTTTTCATAAAATCGATTGAAGGTTCACTCGGAACCAATTGAGCCGTTATAGTTACACCTTTTCCAGAAATTTCCTTAAAAATTTCTTCCTCTTCGGGCATTACTTTGATACTCTTCGTTATTTCTTTTGAACCTTCTTTGTAACTCATATTCCCCACGTTAACCGTTTCTAAGTTCCCACCCGCATCAATAAACCGGAGCACATCTTCTGGATTCTTGAA
>CAZPYI010000060.1:0-13305 GCA_964590305.1 uncultured Streptococcus sp. | reverse complement strand
TGATGCAACAACTAAAGTTGTATGGAATTGTGCCGAGCGATCTTTGATATCAAAAACCAGTCCTAATTCATGCAATAGTTTAGAATTATTTTTCTCATCAGTTGCGTCTGGCCCTGAAAACCGGGCTGACCAAACACCTGGTAAGCCACCAAGAATGTTCACTTCAAGACCGGAATCATCAGATAAAACCATTTTCCCAGTTAATTTTGAAATAGTCTCAGCTTTCAACCGAGCATTTTCTTCAAATGTCATACCCGTTTCTTCAACTTCTGGCAATTCAGGATAGTTATTGAGATTTTCAACAGCTATTCCCAAACGACCAAACATTTCACGAAATTCTTTAGTCTTTCCTTCATTGTGTGTCGTAATAAGAATACTGCCAGTAACGAATGGTTGATTTGCTTGTCCAAAGAAATCTGACAACTCAACTCCAGTTTTTGGTAAGTAAACAGACAAGAGACGCGGACCCTCACTAATTAGTACGGCTTCCTGATGCATAGTCACTTCAAGAATTCTTCCTGTCTCTGAAGAAATCATATTAGCAATAAAAGAAATCAATTGATAATCAGAGTTCTTCTTAATAACGGTAACACTGAAACCAGCACTGTTTATTGTTGAATTTTCAAAATCAAATAAGACTGTAAAAGCTTTGCTTAACTCATCGTATTCTTCTTTTTCAAAATTTCCAACTCCAGAAATACCAATGTGTTCACTCCATCTACCAATAAACCAATCTTGGCCTTTTTTATATTCATATATTTTTTCAGTCATCTTCTTATCACACCTGTGAATCCTTTATCCCAGACTTACACGTTCTACTTCCACCACCTGTCCTAACCAATTAATTGCGATATCACTAAAAATTGCTGGACTGGCTGTTGTATAGAAATGATGTTTTCTTTCTCCAACTTTGCGACTACAATTAATTTGAAAGTAGTTTAATAAAACCGAAATATCTCGAACGCATTCCGCACCACTATCAATCAATTTCACCTTTGGCCCCATAACATTTTGGATAATGGACCGTAATAAAGGGTAGTGTGTACAACCAAGAACGAGAGTATCAACTTTTCCAACCAATTCATTTAACGTTTCATAAACAACTTTTTTTGTAACACTAGAATTGATTTCATTCGATTCAACAATAGGCACAAATTTAGGACAAGCTAAGCTAATAACATCCATCTGAGGCGCCAAAAGTTGAATTTTTTGCCGATAAATATCTGACTTAACTGTCATGGGCGTTCCTATAACACCAATTTTCCCACTTTTTGACGATTTAATGGCTGCACTTGATCCTGGTAGTATTACTCCTAAGACAGGAATAGTCAGTTTTTCTTTGACTTCTTCCCAAACAACTGCCGTTGCTGTATTGCAGGCAAAAACAATCATCTTAACATCTTTCGTCAGAAGAAAATTTACCATTTCCCAAGTATATTTTCGAATCTGCTCTGCAGGACGAGGACCGTAAGGAGCCCTAGCTGAGTCCCCAATATATACAATCTCCTCATGAGGAAGTTGACGAGTCATTTCGCGAATAACCGTCAATCCACCAACCCCAGAATCTAAAAAACCAATAGGTCTATTATCCATAGAATCTTCCTTCTTAAATTATAGAAACAAGAAAACTCAGTTGGTGAGCCAACTGAGTCATTCATTTCTAAGCTCCTTGCTCGAGAATATAGTCTAGAAATTCATCAACCTTATCCTGAGTTTAGAAATATTATATCAATGCATCCCATTTCGAGAATTCGACAATATGAAAACTTCTTTGGACCTCAGATTTAATCTTATTTTTTAGATTTACTAGCTGCAGCTTTAGACTGTTTAATAATATTGCGATAGGTCTGTTGAATCTTAGCTTCACTTGGTTTTTGCCCCATCTGCCCCATCATTTCACGGATAGCATCTGGCGTCAAACGCGGATGTTCCCCTATCTCCTTTTCAAATTGCTTACGAGCAATAAAAACGCCCCCAATAAGGCCTCCTGCAAGAGCAACGATAATTAATAAAATCCAAACAAAAGTATTCATAAATAATATTTTTCTCCTAAAGTTTTTACATCATTTATTATAGCAAAAATGGTGGGAGTTTACAAATACAAAAGAACCTAGAGCTCCCTTTGAGAAATAGTCCTAAATGCTCTATTTATTGTACGCATAGTCCAAGTAAAACATTGAACAATGAAAGTTTACCTAAAGGGTTTTAGATTAAGATATCATATTTAGTATTTTATCTTGTAAATCGTTTGAGCATGATACTCAGTTCCTGGTTGAAGTGTGACTTTTGAGTTCTCTTGACTATTCTCTGTATCTGGCGGCATCTGTGCCTCTAAAGCAATAGCTCCTGAAAATCCTAAAGAACCTGAATTCGTTTCGGAATCAATTAAACTACTTCCCGTAGTGTATACCACTACTGCACTTTGAGATGTTGTCATTTCTACAGTAATCTTTTTATCTTTAGAAGTCAGCCTTAATTGCGGTGAGCTTTTTCTCAACAAAAAAGAATGATTTATTCCTTTATTGATTTCAACTTGTGGATGTTTTGAAGAGAGAATTGTTCCTAATGTTTTTTCTGACTTGAAATCAAAAATTGTTCCATCAACAGCCTTTTTTCGCAATGGTAAATTATAATTATCAAGAGGTAAAAAACTATCCGCATTAATTTGAAGGCTATGCCCTGCGACTGAATGAGTAGCATCACCATCTAAATTAAAAAATACATGATTTGTTGGATTAAATAACGTTGCTTGATCAGCTGCTGCTTGATAATTAATCAGGAGTTGGTTGGCATCAGTCAGTTCATAAGTTACTTCTACAAAAACATTTCCCGGAAAACCACTATCGCCATTTGGACTTGTTAATGAGAATGTTACTCGGCTATCATCACAATGTCTTATCTTCCAAAATTGATTACTAAAATTATGTCTGCCTCCATGGAGTGTCTGTGTCCCCTCATTTTGTTCAAAATGATACTCTTTCCCGTCAATTGTTGCTTTCCCACTACGAATACGACCAGCTACACGTCCAACGATCGCGCCAAAATAAGGATTGATCTCTATGTCTTTTTTATTTATCAATGAAACAACAATATCACGTTTTTCATCTGGTAATGGAACTTGTATTCCTAAAATACGAGCACCAAAATTTGATAGTCTACACTGGATTCCATTTTTGTTACTTAAATGAATGTCCCCTATTGTATCTTCATCAGAGAATTCTTGCATAGAATATCTCCTCACTTTATAAAAGATAAGTGCCTAATGACACCTTGATGTGCTGGATGTAATTTCAACACTTTTTCAAAGTAGTTCTTCGCCTTAGAGTCATCGCCTTTTCCTAAATATCCCAATCCAATCAAATAGAGGCAATAAATATGATTATCTAGTTGGATATCATTTTCGTAAACAGAATGCTCCGGTGCAGAGACTGCAAAAAAGTCCCACTTAACAACTTCATTTTTATGTGCTTCACCATAGGCTATCAACTGACTAAATCGTTGATTAGCCTCTTCAATATTACCTAAAAATTTATGGGCCAATCCTTGATAGAATATTATATCACTTGGTTCATCATTGTAGTATAGTGCACTGCCTGGTTCTGTTATTCCTTTTGTTGCTTCATTTAAGTAGACTTTAGCTTGCTTGCTATTTCCATTCTTTAGAGCAAGCCTTCCTAAAAAGTAATTTGCAATGTTGTCATTGTTACTGGGAAGTTTTCCTTCACCTAAGTTCTCTGGGTAGACCTTTGCTTTTTGCAAATAAGTTTCTGCCTCTATGGGGTGACTATCCAGATTTCTCCTTCCAAGTTCTATTAAAGCATAAGTGTATTGAGCAGCAACTTTTCCTTCGCCACCTTCCCATGGATGAAATTGATTTTGCTCAATTAATTCTAATACTTTTTCATTTCTACCAAATATATTTAGTAACGTTAGGTATTCTATAAACAAATCATCACGACTTACTACTGTTTCTTTATGTGCTTCCAAAACAGCTAATCGATCTTTAATAGGAATACCTATCATTGATTCAAGTTGTGTTTTTTCTAAAAGAACGCGTGCATCAGAAGGATTTAAATCAAAAGCCTGATTGATTAACTTTAAAGCAACCTTTTTATTCCCTTTTTTGTTGTAGTAAGCAAAAGATAGATTACGATAAGACGTTGGAAAATCTGGTAGCCCTTTTTTAGCAAGTTCCCAAAGTGATATGGCTTTATCGTATTGTTTTTTATCATACAATAGATTTCCTAAATAATATGCTGCATGATACGCCTCTGAATCACACTTCAGAACTTTTTCTAAGATAATCAACTCTTCCAAACGATTTGGAAAACAATATCTCGTTGGTGCCGCTTCTGCTCGTAAGATTTCTTGCCTTGCTTTGACCAATTCTTCTTGATTCATATATATGACAGCTTTATAGTAGCCAATTAGGGGAGAGTTGACTGGACATTCTTCTAAAACAGCTAATGCTTCCTCAGAATAACCATATTCTAAATAATCCAAAGCAAGGCTTAGATAGTTTTGCACTTCATGACGCATTAATTTTTGGTATTCAATATTCCATCCATCAAGTTGTGATTTTTTGCGATTTAGGGCTAAATCCAGTGGGTCAATACTTAGGGCATCTGCCACTTTCTCTGTGACTGATTGTCCTAATTTTTCTAAAATTAGAATTTCTAACATGCGTGCTTTTACATGATGAGTATTTTTAACTAATGCTCGTTTCACAAAATGGTGAGCTTCTTCTAATGAATCATTTTGAACAGCTAGAGTTGCTAATTTAAAAAATGCCGCTCCTTGAGTATCATCATTCCAAGTAGCTTTATAAAAAGAATCGTAGGCCTGATCTTTTTTTCCTTGAATAGCTAGCACCAAACCTAGTTGAAACAATGGTTCACCATAATATGGATTTGGAGTTCGCCAGGTTTGCTTTTCAACTGCTTTTCGCAGGTGTTTTTCAGCCTTTTCAAATTCACCACGACGGTATAGGAGCGTTCCATATCCTGTATTCAACCGAATATCCGTTTGATCACGACTCAAACCCTCTAAATAATAATCAGCTGGCTCTCTGGTTGCGTGACGATACTGTTCAAGATGAGTAGCAGCAAGAAATAGTTCCTCAGTTGTTGCCAAATCTTTTGGATCTGGAATTTCTTCTGCTGGTTCCGGAATTATCGGATCTGGCCATTTCCTCTCATCATAACGGACCAATTCTTTTCCATTACCACTAATAACCTTGAGTGTTAATAGATCATCTTTAGTAATTTCTGACAAATCAATCGTTTCCTGATAGTAATCAGCCGGCGTCAAATCTTTTGTCACTCTGAAAATGAGTGTGTTCTTATTCCATACTTCAATACGACAATCTCTTTCTTCACCTGTGACATATGCAAACAATTGACCTTGAGTGTTCTGCCTTTCTAGATTTACTGCACCATCAATGGTCGCATTTTTTATATACCCAACACCTTTATAGGGCATGAAGTATTGGGTAAATACTTTTTCTTCGTAGGGTCGCAACCACGTGAAATCTGGTTGGTTGTCGGTAAATACCCCTGTCATTAACTCAATGTAGGGTCCATCTTCATCGGTCAGATTCCTGTCCCAAGCCTGACCAAATTCGCCATTTCCCCAAGTCCATTGTTTTTTACCAGGCGACACATGGTGGTCAGCCACATGCAAAAGACCAGCTTTCTCTTTCTCATCGTAGTTTCCAATAAAATCAAAATCTGACTTCTCGGCCATATAAGAAGTTGGAACAGGGATATTTTTATATTTCGAGATATCTACACCTGACGAATAATCAACTTTATAGTATTCTCCTGTAGCAATTGGAAAGGTAGATACTGCACGTTTTCCATGATCCATAACAGCAGTTACATCTGGCGGAAAAATAGAAAAGGTATGATCGTTAACTGCAACGGCAGGATTAGCCCACCATAGAAAAGTTTGGGGTAATTCTGTTCGATTATATAATTGTCCTCGGATCTCAATGAATGATTTATCCGGATACATCGTAAAGATAATGCTCCCCTTTGTCCCATACATTTTATCAATTTCAGAAACCCATAATGATTTCGACCCATCTTCATTATCAATGAGTTGGTACTCTGTTGGTGAGTAGGTAGAAGGTCGGTGGTGTTGTGGCCAATTAAATTCTATCCCTCCAGAAATCCAAGGCCCAGTTAAACCAACTAAGGCTGGTTTAATTACCTGATTATAGTAAACAAAATCATAATTATTTGTTTTATCTGTCGCTCGCTGAATTCGTCCTCCTAATTCTGGTAGAAACATGATCCTAAGATAATCATTTTCTAAGAAAACTGCATTGTAGATGACATCATGTTTTTCATCATATATTTTTTCAGTGACTGGTAATGGATACACCTTCCCAGTACTCCCTTGATACGCCCTCTTCTCATAGAATCTAGGATTTGTATCAGGTTCAGAAACTCCATAAGTTGGAATTGTAACTTTCTCTTTCCAAATCATAACTTCCTTCATTTTTGACATAGCCTTGTCTCCTTTATTATTTTCTAAATCAATTTTAAGGCGTATTCCTCAGATTTTGAATAGAATTTTTAGTAAATAATGGACAATATTCCTTTTTCAATCTACAATAGACACAAGAGGTATATCAATGAACGATTTTAAAAAAAGAGATGGGTTTAAAAATGAACGTCATGTTACATTTCCAATTAAAAACTTCCCAAATTATCTTGAGAATAGTCTAGTAAATCATGATTACATCAGTGAAGTTGGCTACTATCCTAAGGCAACTTATCATTATCGTCAGCGTTTGGACGGTGCAGATGAGGCTATTTTATTTTTTTGTTTAGAAGGTCAAGGAACCATCACAATTTTTATAGAGAATGAGTGGCAAACTTATCACATCAATCCCGGTGATATATTTTGTATTTTGCCAAAGATACCCCATACTTATTTTTCAGATAATAAAAATCCATGGACAATATTATGGATTCATTACAATTCTCACTTATTAATGAAATTGCCCTTATCTAAACAACACAAACCAACAATGAACGATATTTCAAAAAAAGAAATGATAGAATATGATTTAATTAATTTGTTTATGATGGAAAGTAGGAGTTTCACATTGGCAAATGCCATTTTTATGTCAAGTTTACTGAATCACTTACTCATAACAATTTATTTCTTCGAAGATAATCAGACAGATTCAAAGGAAAATTTCATTCTAACAGCATGTATCCAATACATGAATCAGCACCTACAAGAAAATATATCCCTGACAGATTTAACCAAACGTTTCAACATATCTTCAAGTTATTTAAATGCTATTTTTAAAGAAGAAACCAATAAATCACCCATAGACTTTTTTATTAAGTTGAAGATGGATGAAGCATGCTCCTTGTTGAGAATTAGTTCAATGAAAATAAATGAAATTGGTTCATCTCTCGGCTATTCCGATGCTTATTATTTTTCAAGAATATTTAAAAAAACCATTGGCGTATCACCAAAAAAATACCGCGAACGATTTGATCAAATTCCAAAGGACTTTTCCAGCTGATATAATTTACAAAATTTCTGTTTGATTGTTATAGATAGCCAGCATTATACATTTCATGCAATTACACTCAACTTTACAAATTAGTCTATCTTGTCCTTTTGCTTCTTTAATAAAGTTTCTTTTTTGGAAAATATCACTATCAATTCCAATGGATGATAATGTAAGCATTAAAAACCGCCAAATATAGATTTGGCGGTTTTCTAGCTAATCAATTCTTTATAATGGTGAGTCATACGATTATTTCTCAAAATCAAAACCGTACAAAGTTGCGAAATAATCTTCTGGTGTCTCAGCACGACGAATCAGACGTGTCGAACCATCCTCTTGATATAAAATCTCAGCTGAACGTAGGCGTCCATTATACTGATACCCCATTGAAAAACCATGAGCACCAGTATCATGAATGACCAGTGTATCACCGACACGCGCTTTAGCTAGTTCACGGTCTTTAGCGAATTTATCATTGTTTTCGCAAAGTGAGCCAACCACATCAACTGTTTCTGTATCTCCTGTAGGATTAGTGATATTAGTTATGTGATGATAAGACCCGTACATAGCTGGTCTTAAAAGATTGACCGCACTGGCATCGACACCAACATAGTCATGGTAAGTTTTTTTCCGATGGAGAACTTTTGTGATAAGATGCCCATGCGGCGCTAGCATGAAACGACCTAACTCTGTAAAAATTTTCATTTCTCCCAAACCAGCAGGAATCAAAACCTCATCAAAAGCTTTGTGCACACCTTCACCAATTATAGCCACGTCATTGGCAACTTGGTCAGGAAGATAGTTTACACCAATCCCTCCAGAAAGATTGATAAAACTTAAGGATACACCCGTTTCCACTTTGATTTCTACGGCTAGTTCAAAAAGTTGTTTAGCCAAGGTAGGATAATAGTCATTTGTTACTGTGTTTGATGCCAAAAATGAATGGATGCCAAAATTTTTGACTCCCGCGGATTTAAGATCCTTAAATCCTTGAAGTATCTGATCTTTCGTCATTCCAAATTTTGAGGCCTCAGGATTATCCATAATAGCTGTTCCTAGGGCAAAAACACCACCGGGATTATAACGAAGCGATATAGTCTCAGGTAATCCAGCACTTTCTTTCAAAAAGGCAATATGTTCATAAGCATCAAGATTAATAATTGCCCCAACTTCACGAGCATAACGGTATTCTTTTGCTTGAGTATTATTAGAAGAGAACATGATATCCGTAAAGCCAAGCTTATGCCCCATTAGCAACTCTACATCCGTTGCACAGTCCACACCACAATTTTCTTCTTGTAAAATCTTTAAAATAGCAGGGTTAGGTGTTGCCTTAACAGCAAAATATTCTTTAAATCCTTTATTCCAAGCAAAAGCCTTATTTACTGCTCGTGCTTTCTCACGAATTCCTTTTTCATCATAAAGGTGAAAAGGTGTTGGAAACTCCGATGTTATTTTATCTAGTTCTTCTACAGAAATAAAAGGTACTTTCATTTTTTTTCCTCAAGTTTTCAAAATATTAAGCCTATTATAGCATAAAGTCCGACATTTTAATGAATTGATTGCCGATGGTTTCTAAATTTCCATTAGCATTATTTCAAAAGAAAATTATAAAATGAAGCTAGCTAGCTAAGAAAATCAAAAAACCTCTTCAAACGATTGTTGAAGAGGATGGATAGTTTTAATTATTTCGACTAAAGATACGAAGCAAGTTCAAGAAGAGGTTAATAAAATCAAGATAAAGACTGAGAGCCATTGATACTGCCCAACCATCACCGACTTTACCACCAGTTGCTTCATAGACTTTCTTTATCATTTGATTATCATAAGCAATCAAACCAGAGAATAAAAGAACTGAAATAATACTAATAATGTAGGACATTGCCCCACTACCTATAAACATATTGATAACACTTGCAATAATCACACCTATCAACGCTGCAAATAATGCTTTAGCCATTCCCGACAAGTCTTTTTTGATAACTAAGCCTACTCCAGACATGACGACAAAGACAAGTGCAGATGAGACAAAGGCTTGTAAAACTGTGGTCTGTGTATAAGAAATAATGATAAAGCTCATGGTAAAACCATTTAGTGCAGAGTACAATAAAAACAAAGGTAAGGCGGCTGGAGTATTCTTACGTGCTGCAGTACTTGCAGTGAAAACTAAAACCAACTCTGCTATAATGGCTCCATAATATAACCAAGGTGCAGATGTCATTATCGTAATCATATTGTCAGTAAAAACATAAAGCATGAGGAATGATACCAATGCTGACAAGCCAATGCCTATTCCCACTAATCCATAAATTTTAGCAAAGAAGCGGTTAATTCCACTATCTGATTGCGTATAAATAACATTTTCATTCATAATAATCTCTCCTTTAGTTAAATGTACAAATTATAATGAAGCTCAAATTAATTTGGCACTTCATCATCACTTGATTCAACTATTCTTTCATATTTAACGAAGAAGCAAATTGAAACTCAATAAGAAGACTTTGGTTGTCTGCTAAGCGCTCTACGTAATGGTGTTACTGCTTCCTTAATTGCCCAGTATTTATCAACCATGGTTACTATATAACCTTCTTTATATCGTGGTGGAGCAATTGTTGCCAACCACATATGTTTAATAATAATATCTTCTTCTTTTTTATTAAGGTCGGTAAGTTTACGTGCATTTCTAACTGCAATTCGTGGATGAACCCATGCATGACTTTTATTAAACTTTGTTTCATGCCAATCATAATAAAAGAAATCATGTAGCAACCCTCCACGCGCTGTAGATTTTGCATCCCATCCAAATCTCTTTGAGATTCTATAGCTGGTATAAGCTACATTAATCGAATGTTCTAGACGAGTTGAATGGTGGTGTTGAACAATCGCATCTAATTTTTGAAAACGGGGGTGATTAATCAAAGTACCAACATATGCCATAAATTCTATATCTTGCTTATATTTTTCCATTATTTACCTCTTTGAGGAACATTATAACATATCAGCTTAAATTAATCTAAAAATAACAATACCTGCAGCAACAGCAACATTGAGACTTTCTGCTTGTCCTGGCATCACAATATGTGCCAATATATCAGCTTTTTCGACCATTTCCTCAGAAATACCCTGCCCTTCATTTCCCATGACAAGAGCAAAATATTTTTGTTCTTTTATTTGTCGATAGTCAATTGAATCTTGGGAAAGTGTTGTTGCTATTACTGGAACAGACAATTCTTGTAGTTTCTCACAAGCTGACAAGATATCCATTCGCCAGATAGGTAGGTGAAAATGGCTTCCTTGCATGGAACGCAATGTTTTTTGATTATAGATATCAGCAGTTTTATTGGAAATAATAACACCGTCCAAGCCTGCAGCATCTGCCGTTCTAATCATAGTACCAACATTTCCTGGATCTTGAACATCTTCCAAAATCAAATAACGACCTTGTGTTAAATCAATGACATTTTTATTTTTCATCTCTACTTCGGCAACAATACCCTGTGGGGTTGGAGAATCAGCTAGTTCTTTCAAGACTTCAGGAGAGACAAGAACAATCTGAGAGGAGTCTGTAAAATGATCTGCCAATGATTCAATTACAAAAATATTAAGAAACGTTGCACCTGATTTTTGTGCCTCCTCAAAAAGATGCCAACCTTCAATCAAGTAGGAATTTTTGCGGTGTTTTTTCTGTAATAACTTTTTCGTTTTTTTAATGAGATTATTTGATTTTGAGGTTATAATAGTCATAAGAACATTATACCAGATGATATTTAAAGACGGATAAAAAATAAGTATTTAATAATATTATTGAATGCTTCGCGAAACTTTTTAATTGCAACTAGTTATCTGTCTTTACTATGTTAATTTAGAAAAGGAGTATATGATGAAAAAAGTCCGTTTAATAGTTTCTGGGCGAGTACAAGGTGTGGGATTTCGTTATTCTACCTATGCATTGGCACTCGAAATCGGAGATATCTATGGCCGTGTATGGAATAATGACGATGGTACAGTAGAAATACTAGCACAATCTAATAACTCGACAAAAATGGCAAAATTTGTTCAAGGAATTAGAAAGGGACCTTCAAAATGGTCCAGTGTTAGCTATGTTGATGTTAAAATGGCTAATTTTGAAGATTTTACTGATTTTCGAATGTCTAACTAAAAATCCGCCCTAAGAACTATTGTTTATTTAGCAAAAAAACAGTAGAATAGAAAAGAATAATTAATTTAAAGGAAATATATCATTGAAGAAGAAAACTAATCGTATTATTTTTGCAGTAATGAGCTTATCAATGCTGTTCTTATTGACTGGCTGTGTCGGTCGTGACTCCAGTGGAAATCCAAGCGGGATGATTTGGGATGTCTTAGGTAAGCCTATGGAAACCTTAATTCATTTCTTTGCTAACAATATGGGGCTCGGTTTTGGGCTCGCACTCATTGTCGTGACTATCATTGTTCGCCTTGTCATCTTACCACTTGGACTTTACCAATCATGGAAAGCAACATATCAGTCTGAAAAGATGGCTTATCTCAAATCAACGTTTGAGCCTATCAACGAACGCATGAAAAATGCAACTACTCAAGAAGAAAAAGCTGCTGCTCAATCAGACTTGTTGGCCGCTCAAAAAGAAAATGGCGTTAGCATGCTCGGTGGAATTGGGTGTCTTCCATTACTGATCCAAATGCCTTTCTTCTCAGCCATGTATTTTGCTGCACAGTATACTAATGGTATTTCTGAGAGTACTTTCATGGGTATTGACCTTGGTTCACGTAGCATCCCAATAACAATCATCATCGCCGCACTTTATTTCGTTCAATCGTGGTTATCAACTCGTTCTGTTTCCGAAGAACAACGTGCTCAAACCAAATCTATGATGTACATGATGCCTATTATGATGATTTTCATGTCAATCAATCTTCCTGCCAGTGTTGCCATTTATTGGCTCGTCGGTGGATTCTTTAGTATCATACAACAATTAATTACTATGTTTATCATCAAACCAAAACTTCGTGAAAAAGTTGAAGTTGAATTTGAAAACAATCCTCCTAAACCTTATAAGTCAACCACTGTAAGGAAAGATGTTACAGCAAGTGCTCAAAAATCAGATGCGCAACAAGCGATCTCAACTAAAAATAAAAAACGTAATGCTGGACGACAACGTAAACGCAAATAAAGAATCAATTGAGAAATGTTAATCTCTGTGTCTGTGAATACCGAAGCTGAAACCGATGGTTTCAGCTTTTTTTATGTCTAAGTTTTTTGATACACTTATATCATTACTGATTTTATAAATTTCGATAACTTCTTTCTTTTAAATTTTGACAGTAAAAAAAGAGGAACATTCTCTGACCCTCTCCTTAATCTTGTTTTAGGCGGATTTTTCTACACTAATAATTTTAACATCATAACTTCCAGCAGGAGAATTGATTGTTAAAACTTCTCCAGTTTTCTTTCCGATAAGTGCCTGAGCAATAGGGCTTTCATTAGAAATTTTTCCTGAAAAAATATCCGCACCAGCTGCACCAACAATATGGTATGTGTTTTCATCACTTGTTCCAATTTCTTGAATCACTACTGTTTTACCAATGGCAACTTCGTCTTTTGCCACAGCATCACTATCTATAATTTCGGCATAGCGGATTCTTGTTTCTAAAGTGGAAATTTGACCTTCAACAAAAGCTTGTTCATCTTTAGCTGCATCGTACTCTGAGTTTTCTGAAAGGTCACCATATGAACGTGCAATTTTTATCCGTTCAACAACTTCGGGACG
>CAZPYI010000059.1:0-13589 GCA_964590305.1 uncultured Streptococcus sp. | reverse complement strand
TTTTATACACTCAAAAAGCTCTATAATTTCCTCAGTAGGATTCACTCACTACAGAAATTATAGAGCTAATTTATTTCTAATTACTTACTCTTTTTCGATTGACATGTTTTAAAGTTAGTATGAAGTATAAAATAAAGAGAACAATTCCAGTTAAAGAAAGTATAGTTCCCTCTTTAAAACCATTTGGAATAAAGCTCAGGATGACAGTTCCACTACCTTTTTTTATATCTACTTTCATGAAGCCATCTTGTGCTTTAGAAAGAGGTAATTCTTTTCCGTTTTGAGTTGCAGTCCACCCTTTATCGTAGGGAATAGTAAAGAAAAGAGATTCATCTTCAGCAGCAGTGTATTCTGCAGTCACAGTGTTTGAATTGGTCGTTACTTTGACATCTTTACTATTAATAATAGACATTGCTTTCTGATAGCTGTCCAGATTCAGTGCGTAAAAGTTTGGATTATCAAAAGAAACCTGAGTATTTTCTGGAAAAGTAAACGTAATATCAGTAGTTTGGCCAGTTGAAAAATTACCAACATTGAAGAAACTATAGGCATTATCTGTTGTATATTGTGTGGTGATCCCATTAACTGTAATTTGGACATTTTCATTGCTATCATTGCCAAATGAGATATTAGGCACACTAACATAAAGTTGTGTTGAATCGGGGACACTCACTGTATAAGTAACACTGGTAGTAATTTGACCGTCGTTTGTTGTTGTCACACGATTGTTGAGCAGACTTCCACCACTTATCATTTGAGAAGGAAGACGTGTGTAATATTTTTCTGACAAACCTGTTAAATTGTTGATTAAGTTGGTTTGATTGTCAAGCGTATTGACAGTGAAGTTGACATCTTTGTAAATGCCATTTGTTAAAATTGCTAATTGAGAAGCATAAAGATTTTGATAAAGAGAGCTTGTGCCAACAGTTTTATCTAAAGTAAAGCCAAATTTATCTACAGGGGTTTCTGATAAATTATATTTGACTGCAAATAAACTATCCATCATTAAAGTATTATTTTGATAACGAAGGTTCAGGTTTGTCCCACTTGATTTAAAGCCAAGCCGGTCAAGTACACCACTCGAATTTGTATTTCGAATAGATGAAAACTGTGAAATACCATTATAGTTAAATTTCATACTATCATTCCCAGTTTGACCAAGTAACCTTTCAGTGCGGTAAAATGTGTCATTATTTTCTTCAGTGAAATTGACAAGACTGTCAATATTTTCTAAATTTCGTTCATAACCTTCTCTAGTTGGAAAAACCCATTCTGAATTGAGTTCCGAAATTTGATAGTAGCTATTTAAGGATATTTCAAAAAGTGTAAAGATTAGTGTAAAGCTAATAAATAATTTTTTTGTTAGATATTTTTTCTGATAGCTTATAAGTAGAATACTGTAAGCAATTAAAAATGCAAAAGTTATAATTATCTGTCCATATGTCAAAAAGTCATAATAAGTTTTTAAAATCGCTGTTGCTGCAAATCCAATAGCTAAGATAATGATTGCAATACTGTATTGTTTTATGGATACTTCTCTTAAACGAGAGAGAGTCTCTGCAGCAAGCAGTATGACAACAAGTGAAAGAACCCATGCGTATCGATGTAAAAACATATTTGGCGAGTGCATACCTTGCCATAGAAGATCCAAAGGCTGTATATAAAAACTTGCAATAATAAAACCTATCATAAGACCATAAGCTAATTTCACTTGCCATTTTATGGATGTTATAGTAAAGAAAACAATAGCTAAAATGAGTGGTAACAGACCGACATAAATCATTGGAATAGCATTGAATTTTGTAGTGTCATAAGCTCCAACAAAATTTTTGGCAAATACATCTAAATACCAACTACTACTTGTAAACCAAGTTGTAAATTTAGAAAATTCCTCACCATGGGTTGACAGATCTAAGTAAGTTGGAAGTAGCATAATACAACTTGTTAGTCCAGATAACATTGACACTATTGTAAAGTCTTTTGCTTTACGAAAAATAATTCGCCATTTCAATTCCCAATTCAGTTGAACTAAAAAATAAAGTACTAGAAAAATTGCAGTCATGAATCCAAAGTAGTAATTTTGGATAAAGAGTATTGTTAGTGACAGGTAATACAAAACAAAATGACGGTGGTTGAGTAACCTATTTAATCCTAGAATAATTAGTGGAATAAGAATAAAAACATCCAACCACATATTGATTTCAATTTGACTAATAGAAAAACTCATTAATGCAAAAGAAGTTGACAGGATAATGACTAGAGGACGTGTGATTTTTTGATAGAGTTGTCTAAGACTAAAGTAAGTTGACAGTCCTATCAACCCCACTTTTATCAAAGTAAAGAGATAAATAGCATCAGGCATATTTTTTAAGTCAAAAAAGTAAAAAAAAGGTGACAGGAAGCTACCCAAATAATAACTGATCAGAGCGTAGAAATTTAAACCTAACCCGCTTGTAAACGTATAAAAGATGCTATCCGAACCATGTAGAATATTACGAAGATTCTGTGCAAAAATAACATACTGGTGGAAACCATCACTTGCTAATATAGTAGTTTTACTACCCCAGAAGATACCATCTGACAGTAAAGCAAAGAATATAATCGTCGCTGGCAATAAAAAACTAAGTGCAAAGTAAAAAAAAGTGGTTTTATTTTTCTTGAGAAAAGTCATTGTGATTTTCCTTTCCAAATAATTAGAAAAAGAAAAAGCGTTACCGCTTTTACTTCCAAAGTTCTTTAACCTTATCTTGAACTTCTGTATTTTCAAGGAATTCATCGTAAGTTTCATCAATACGGTCAATAACACCTTTATCTGAAACGACAACGATGTGGTTAGCCAAGGTTTGAATAAATTCGTGGTCATGGCTGGCAAAAATAATAGATTCTTTGAAGTCTTTAAGGCCATCATTTAGACTCGAAATAGATTCCAAATCTAGGTGATTGGTAGGATCATCAAGGATGAGCACATTGGATTTGAGAAGCATGAGTTTTGACAACATCACACGTACCTTTTCGCCTCCGGAAAGTACATTGACTGATTTGTTAACTTCATCACCAGAAAATAACATCCGACCAAGAAAACCACGAAGAAATGTATTGTCATCTTCTTCTTTTGAAGCAAACTGTCTAAGCCATTCAAGGATTGGTTCATCATTTGAAAAATCATGTGAATTATCTTTTGGAAGGTAAGAACGGCTAGTTGTCACACCCCACTTTATTGTACCTTCGTAGTCAATATCTTCCATTAATGCGCGCATCAATGCGGTTGTTTGAATGTCGTTTTGTCCAATTATAGCTGCTTTATCGCCTGGGCGAAGGATAAAACTAATTTTGTCTAGTATCTGTTCTCCATCAATTTTAACAGAGAGGTTTTCAACTGTTAAAAAGTCATTTCCCATCTCACGTTCGGATTTAAAATTGATAAATGGGTATTTACGGCTAGAAGGTACAATTTCTTCCAATTCAATTTTATCAAGCATTTTTTTACGAGAAGTCGCTTGTTTAGATTTTGAAGCATTGGCAGAAAAGCGTGCAACAAATTCTTGTAATTTTTTGATTTTTTCTTCTGCTTTAGCATTACGATCAGATTGTAAATGTGCTGCTAATTCTGAAGATTGTTTCCAAAAATCATAGTTACCAACAAAAAGTTTGATTTTGCCGAAATCAAGATCGGCCATATGTGTACAGACTTTATTTAGAAAATGTCGGTCATGGGAAACGACAATAACAGTATTTTCAAAATCAATTAAGAAGTCTTCTAACCAAGTAATTGATTGGATATCAAGACCATTTGTTGGTTCATCAAGAAGAAGAACGTCAGGCTTACCAAAGAGAGCTTTAGCCAGAAGGACTTTAACTTTTTCACTGCTAGACAATTCACTCATGTTTTGGTAATGAAGAGTTTCTGGAATATTAAGATTTTGTAGCATCTGTGATGCTTCACTCTCAGCTTCCCAACCACCAAGCTCAGCAAATTCACTTTCCAATTCACCAGCACGAACACCATCTTCTTCAGAAAAGTCAGCCTTCATATAGATAGCATCTTTTTCTTTCATAATGCTGTAAAGCTGTTCATTTCCCATAATAACGACATCTATAACACGCTCTTCTTCATAGTCAAAATGATTTTGACGGAGAACTGACAATCGTTCATTTACTCCAAGTGAGATATGACCTGTTGATGGTTCAATATCTCCTGCTAGAATTTTTAAAAATGTTGACTTTCCTGCGCCGTTAGCACCAATAAGTCCATAGGTATTTCCACCTGCAAAGTTGATATTGACTTCATCAAATAATTTTCTATCACTAAATCGTAATGATATGTCTGAAACTGTTAGCAATTTTTCACCTCGTAATATTTATCTAAGCTTCATTGTACATGAAAAAGCCCTCTTTTTCAATATAAAGGGGTTTTTATTACATAGGCAAAATAATATCATCATTGTCACTTTGAAATTGTTTGGTTAGGCTAAATCCACGTCCCATTACTTGTATTGCAGGCATAACTATAATAAATGAGGTTTCATCAATATCAAGAATGTTTTTCTTTATACGCCCAACTTCTTGAACAGATACTGTTGTCATTAGCATACTATTTTTTTCACCAGAATAACCCCCAATAACAGGTATCTCTGTAACTCCTCGGTCAGCTTTAGTTGAAATGTATGTTTTTATTTCTTGATTGTGTCTAGAAATAATCATGATATTTCGTGAAGAGGACACGCCAATCTGCATTCTATTAACAACATAACTAATAACTACCAATGAAATGATTGAGTACATGACAGTATCGGTATCAAAAGCCAATAATCCTAAAATGACAATAATGCCATCAACTATTGTCATAGCTACAGCTAGAGGAAGAGGGGAATATTTATTGAGAATTTGTGTAATAATTCCAGTTCCTCCTGTTGAAGAATTTCCTAAAAAGACTAAACCAAGTCCAAAACCTACAATTATACCTCCAAAAACAGCAGCTAACAGTTGATTTTCAGTAAAACTTGGCATATTTTCTGTAACCTTGATAAAAATAGGAAAAATCCAAGCACCGTATAAGGTTTTAATAAAGATTGCCCTGCCAAGAAGAAAGAAGCAAGCAATGAGTAAAGGGATATTTGCTAGCATAACAAAATTTGCAGGATCCCAACCAAATAGTTTACTAAAACTAATAGCAAGACCTCCAAGACCTCCTGCCGCAATATGATTGCTTAGAAACATACCGTTAAAACCGACAGCCATAAATAGGGCTCCAATCGTAACCAAACCAAAATCAATAACTTTTCTCTTCATTTCAACTTTCCTTTTTTAAATAAGTGTAAACTATATTATTACAGAGGAGAGAGGGAACGTCAAGTTTTTTATAGATAATTTCAATAAAGTTGACATAGAATAAAGTTGGTTAGATAGTCATAAAAACTATTATCTTGATTACAAAGTTACTCCTATTTACACAGATAAAGAACTTATTCCACGACATATTGAGATACAATATGTCGGTATTGATTCGAAAGGGAATCTCCTTGAAATAGATTTAGATAGTGTAAAAGAGTCAGTAGATGATAACAAAGTTACACATGTTATTTTAAATAACCGTTCATCTAATGCGGAAATCAATTACTTAGATGGAACAGCAAAGAATACAGTATTCTCAGCAAAGAAACAGAAAGAAGAAGCACATAAAGAGGAGGTCAGAAAAGCTGAAGAGGCTAAGAAGGCTGAGGAAGAAAGGCAACGGGTAGAGGCTGAGCAAGCTGCACAAAAAGCCGAAGAAGAGAGACAACGAGTAGAAGCTGAAACAGCTCAAAAGGCAGAAGAAGAAAAACAGCGAGTAGAGGCTGAGACAGCTCAGAGGGCAGAAGAAGAGAGACAACGAGTAGAAGCTGAACAAGCTGCTCAGCAAGTTCCCAAAGGTTTAACAGTTTATATCGCACCACAATCAGGCACGAAATATCATTACAATTCAAATTGTCGAGGATTAAACAGAGCTAATAGTATATCCCCAATGATTGAATCTGATGCAATTGCAAACCGGTTATGAGCTTTGTGGGTTTGAAAATTGATTTATCTGGACAGTTTAGAAGGTCTGATGATTCATAACCTGATGGCGTCTTGTTCGTTTTTCGATCAGTTTTCAAATAGGTAAGCATGATATAGAAATAACGTGTAAGATACCCTACCATCATAAGCTCACTAGTTGTTATAATGATTGCAATACTGTCTAGGTCATGCTAATATTATTATGACTTTAAAAATCTTAAAGGAAAATGTTGATTCTATTTTGAATACTTGAATTGACTGTAAAGCTTCTATAGTCAGTATTTATAACATATGAAGGAGTAAATCATGGCAAAACCTATTATTTTAACAGGTGATCGTCCAACAGGAAAATTGCATTTAGGACATTATGTTGGCAGTTTAAAAAATCGTGTTCTTCTACAGAATGAAGGGCAACATGAGTTGTTTATTTTTCTGGCTGATCAGCAAGCATTAACTGATCATGCTAAAGAACCTGAATTAATTAGAGAGTCTATTGGAAATGTAGCTTTAGACTACTTATCTGTAGGTCTTGATCCTGAAAAGGTGACTATATTCATTCAAAGCCAGATTCCAGAACTGGCAGAATTGACTATGTATTATATGAATTTGGTGTCATTGGCTCGTCTAGAACGTAATCCAACAGTTAAATCTGAAATCGCTCAAAAAGGTTTTGGAGAATCAATCCCAGCAGGTTTCTTGGTCTACCCAATTTCTCAAGCGGCTGACATTACCGCTTTTAAGGCAAATTATGTGCCAGTCGGAACTGACCAAAAACCAATGATTGAACAAACTCGTGAAATTGTGCGTAGTTTCAATCATACTTACAAAACAGATGTTTTAGTGGAGCCTGAAGGATTGTACCCTGAAAATGAAGGTGCTGGCCGTCTGCCAGGTCTGGATGGAAATGCTAAAATGTCGAAATCTCTTGGCAATGGTATTTATCTGTCAGATAATGCTGATACAGTGCGTAAAAAAGTGATGAGTATGTATACTGATCCCAACCATGTTCGTGTGGAAGATGCTGGCCAAATCGAAGGAAATATGGTTTTCCATTATCTTGATATCTTCGGACAGCGTGGGGATGCTACTGAAATTGCCTCCATGAAGGATCATTATCAACGTGGTGGCCTTGGAGATGTCAAAACAAAGCGTTACCTTCTTGAGATTTTGGAAAGAGAATTAGCTCCAATACGTGAACGCCGTTTGGAATATGCTAAAGATATGGGAGAAGTTTTCAATATTCTTAAAAAAGGAAGCGATGCTGCGCGTGCTGTAGCAGGACAAACTCTTTCAGAAGCTAAGACTGCGATGGGAATTAATTATTTCTGATTTTAAAAGTAAAAATTTGAAGTGTTTAGACGTTTCAAATTTTTTAATAGGCAGTATATTCAGAATATTGAAAAAGCGAACAATACTTGTCAAAAACACAATTTTTAATAAAAATAAAGCTAAAAACTGAACATATGGAGGATAGTATATAGATATTATTTTGAAAAATTCTATTTAATTTATTGACAAATGATTTTAGCATGATATGATAGTAACAATAAAAAATAGACTGGGCTAATTCCCTTATAACAATAGAAAAGAGGACTATTTTAATGTCAAATTGGGATACAAAATTCTTGAAAAAAGGGTATACTTTTGATGATGTACTACTCATTCCTGCTGAAAGTCATGTTCTTCCAAATGAAGTTAACATGCAAACAAAACTGGCTAAAAATTTGACATTGAACGTTCCTATTATGACTGCTGCTATGGATACTGTTACAGATAGTAGAATGGCTATTGCGATTGCTCGTGCAGGTGGTCTTGGTGTCATTCATAAAAACATGTCGATTACAGAACAAGCTGAAGAAGTTCGTAAAGTAAAACGTTCAGAAAATGGCGTTATTATCGATCCTTTTTTCCTAACGCCGACTCATTCTGTTTCTGAGGCAGAAGAATTGATGCAACGCTATCGCATTAGTGGTGTACCGATTGTTGAGACTCTTGAAAATCGCAAATTAGTTGGTATCATTACAAATCGTGATATGCGTTTTATTTCGGATTATCATACGCCTATTTCAGAACATATGACAAGTGAAGCTTTAGTTACGGCTCCAGTTGGAACTGATTTGGAAACAGCAGAACGTATTCTTCATGATCATCGTATTGAAAAATTACCATTAGTAGATAAAGATGGGCGTCTGTCTGGA
The DNA here is from genome assembly GCA_964590305.1 of uncultured Streptococcus sp. Taxonomy (GTDB): domain Bacteria; phylum Bacillota; class Bacilli; order Lactobacillales; family Streptococcaceae; genus Streptococcus. The sequence goes on along the minus strand of CAZPYI010000059.1, from coordinate 5,355 downwards.
CTCATCACAATAAAAGATATTGAAAAAGTTATTGAATTTCCAAATGCTGCCAAAGATGACTTCGGTCGCTTACTTGTAGCAGGCGCTGTCGGAGTGACATCTGATACTTTTGAACGTGCGGAAGCTCTCTTCAATGCTGGTGCAGATGCTATCGTTATTGATACGGCACATGGACATTCAGCAGGAGTTCTTCGTAAACTTTCTGAGATTCGTGAATATTTCCCAGATCGTACCCTAATTGCAGGGAATATTGCCACAGCTGAGGGAGCACGCGCACTTTATGACGCTGGTGTTGATGTTGTTAAAGTTGGCATAGGTCCAGGCTCAATCTGTACGACACGTGTTGTTGCTGGTGTTGGTGTCCCTCAAATAACAGCTATTTATGATGCAGCTGCTGTTGCACGTGAATACGGGAAAACGATTATTGCAGATGGTGGCATTAAGTATTCTGGGGATATCGTAAAAGCTTTGGCAGCCGGGGGCGATGCTGTTATGCTTGGTTCGATGTTTGCCGGTACTGATGAAGCACCAGGGGAAACAGAAATTTTCCAAGGACGTAAATTTAAAACTTATCGTGGTATGGGATCAATTGCAGCTATGAAAAAAGGGTCAAGTGACCGTTATTTCCAAGGAGCTGTTAATGAGGCTAATAAGCTTGTTCCAGAAGGTATTGAAGGACGAGTTGCTTATAAGGGTGCAGCTGCAGATATTGTTTTCCAAATGCTTGGAGGCATTCGTTCTGGTATGGGATATGTTGGTGCGGCTGATATCACTGAACTGCATGATAATGCTCAATTTATTGAAATGTCGGGTGCTGGTTTGATTGAAAGTCATCCACATGATGTTCAAATTACAAATGAAGCACCTAATTACTCAGTTCTCTAAAATTTATTAACTCAAAGACAAACTTGTCTTTGAGTTTTTATTTTGCTAGCTATAAGGATTTCAGAGAAGTCATAACCTATATATAATATAAAAATAGAACTTAAGAACAGTTGATTTATACTTCAATAACAATTTGTGTAAATCAAAGTTATAAATTGACAATACAGACAAGAAATCAAAGTGAAGGTGTAAACATAGTTTACAATGATGTAAATATTGCTGTAAACAAAAAAACTCTTACTCAATTAATAGTCCTGTCTTGTAAGAGCTGTTGTTATCATATTAATTATTTATTTTAGGATTAGTCAACGTTTCATCAGTGACTTTCCCGTGTTCGATTGTAAAAACTTTAATATCTTTGGGTAGGTATGATAAATGTTCTAAACTAGTTGTTGTGATAAAAGTCTGAACATTTTCTTTGACACTTTCTAAAAGTTTAACTTGTCTGTGATTATCAAGCTCACTCATGACATCATCAAGTAGTAAGATTGGATAATCACCTATAACAGACTTGATGATTTCAATCTCTGCTAATTTTAAAGATAGAATCAAACTGCGATGCTGTCCCTGACTTCCAAAACTGGCGTTCATATCATTGATGAAGAAGGCTAAGTCATCACGATGAGGACCAACACCTGTATTTTTTTTAAAAATATCACGTTGATGATTTTTACTAAGTTGATTTAAAAAATTTTCTTGAATGTTTTCTTTATTTTTGAAGGGAACAGAGGATAGATATTGAATTTTTAATTGTTCCAAACCATTAGAAATACTAAAGTGATATTTCTTGGCTTCTTTTTCTAGCTTTAAAACAAAATGATATCTATGTTCAATTACCCTACTGCCATAATCAGCAAGTTGTTCATCAAGTACTGCAAGAAAATTGATATCAATCTTATCACTAGTTTTGAGATAAGAATTTCGCTGTTTCAAAATATAGTTGTAGCTAGATAAATCGGATAGGTAAACAGGCTTAATTTGTCCTAAATCGATATCAAGAAATTTTCGCCGTAAACTTGGAGAACCTTTAATGAGCTGTAAATCTTCCGGTGCAAACAAAACAACTGCTAGAGTACCAATATAATCTGAAAGTTTAGCTTGTTTGAGATGATTTACTTTAGTAACTCGTCCTTTGTCAGATAGCTGAATCTCTAAAGGAATTTTTCCATTAGAACGTTGGACAACACCAGAAATAAGGAGATCTTTTTCATTGAAGCGAATAAGTTCTTTATCAGATCGTGTTCTGTGACTACGCGTTAAAGACAGAAAATAAATAGCTTCTAAAAAATTTGTTTTCCCTTGAGCATTTTTTCCGATAAAAATGTTCAGTCCGGGCGAAAAATGAGCTTCTATATTTTCGTAGTTCCGGTAGTTTTTTAAATTAATAGTTTCAATCCACATCTTATGTTCCTGGAAAACGAATAGCTTTACGCCCTTCTTTTACTATTTGACCAGATTTAGCCTTTTTATTTTCTTGGTTAAGTTTTTTAACGATAGCAGAAACGCGTTCTTTTTCTGCTAATTCTTCTATATGTTCTTGTTTTTCTACAGAGTTAGGTTCAACAATTTCAATGACTATATTTTTTTTAGGAATTGTAACAACATCTCCAACGCGAATCTTTTTCCCACGGCGTTTTTCATCTTCTCCATTAAAAAGCACAGCTTCTTCGCCTAAGAATCTCTTAACTGCACCACCACTTTGAATAATTCCAAGTTCCTTTAGAAGGGCTTGTAAAGTAATATAATCATCATATAATTTGTATTTCATTGATGTCTTCCCCCTTTTATAAGTCAAATCATTATAGCATAAAAACTATTATAACTTAAGCACTACTTGTTTGACGTTAAAGGTTAAAAGGAAATATTTCCGTTCATTTTTTGTAAATGAATGTTAATTCAACTTTATTTATTAAGGAATCTGGAACACAAAAGAAGTAATCAGCTTTATTAAGCTGATTACTTCTTACAATTATTAACCTACTTTATTGATGTTAACTGCTTGTGGGCCTCTTTGACCTTCTTCAATGTCAAAAGAAACTTTTTCGCCTTCATTCAAAGTTTTAAAACCATCTGATTGAATTGCTGAAAAATGAGCAAAAACGTCAACACCAGTTTCGCTTGAAATAAATCCGAAACCTTTATCTGGATTGAACCATTTAACTGTACCTTGTACCATACATTTCACTTCCCTTCTAAAAAATTTGTTGTAAAAATAGAAAAGTAAAAATGATAAAACAAAGATACTAATTCAAATCTAATTACTCGAGAAGTATAACAAAAAGACGACAAACTGTCAATCTTTTTGGTTAATTCTTTTTCAAAAATATGTTATTATATCGAATTCAAGAAAATACTGAATTAATCTAACGAAATTGTTTTCAAACAATTGTATTTTATAACATAAAATAGTTTACTTTATAGTAAAATTCAATTTTTACAGTTCAAAAATGGTATAATTTTATCTAATAAATTACTTTATAAAGGAAGATAGATGAAAATTGTTGAGGGTGTTAATCTACATCTTTTAAAAAATGAAAAATTCAAGACAAATCATATTACTTTTAGATTTTCTGGAGAATTTGACAGAAAAACAGTTGCACGGCGTGTGCTTGTTGCCCAAATTTTGGCAACAGCCAATGCAACTTATCCAACAGCACAGAAGTTCCGAGAAAAGTTATCTGATCTTTATGGTGCTTCGTTATCAACTAATGTGTCAACTAAAGGGCTTGTTCATATTGTTGACGTTGACATTGTTTTTGTGAAGGATAGATTTGTGATGACAGGCGAAAAAATATTAGAAGAAGTTATTGACTTTCTCAAAGAAATATTATTTTCTCCACTAATTTCAATTGCACAATATCAAGCCAAACTTTTTGATCTCGAGCAAAAAAATCTCATTTCTTATTTGAAGTCAGACAAAGAAGATCATTTTTACAGCAGTCAGTTAGAATTGAAAAATCTTTTTTATGATAATTCGACTTTGCAAATCTCTAGATATGGGCAGGAAGAATTGGTTTTAGCAGAAAATTCTTACACGGTCTATCAAGAGTTTCAAAAGATGCTTAAACAAGATTATTTGGATATTTTTATTTTAGGAGAATTTAATGATTATCGTATGCTTCAGTTGTTAAATCAGTTTCCCCTTGAAAGCCGTCAAAAGACACTAAATTTTAACTATAATCAGCCTTATAGTAATATTACAAAAGAAAAAATTGAAAAAAAAGACATCAGGCAATCGGTGCTACAGTTAGGCTATCATTTGCCAGTCACTTATAGTAATGATGATTACTTTTCCCTCCTTCTCTTTAATGCTGTATTTGGTGCCTTTACACACTCAAAATTGTTTACAGAGCTACGTGAAAAAGAGGGTTTGGCCTATCTTATAGGTAGTCAGTTTGACATCTTTACAGGTTTACTTAATGTTTATGCAGGTATTGACAGAGAAAATCGTAATAAAGTATTGCACTTAGTTAATAAACAATTGCACTATATCAAAATTGGTAGGTTTTCAAGTGATTTAATCAACCAGAGTAAAATAATATTGAAAACAAATCGACTACTTTTAGTAGACTATGCTAAATCAGAAATTGAATATGAGTACAATAAAAATCATTTAGAAAAGAGCTATGACACGATAACGTGGATTGACAAGATTGACACTGTCAGTAAAGAAGATATAAAAAAAGTTGCGACAACAATCAAGTTGCAAGCACTTTATTTTTTAGAAGGTGACTAGAATGGTAGAGTTACTAAAAAAAGAATTTTTAGAAATAGGGGAGACACTCTATTCGGCAAAATTAAAAAACGGTCTACAAGTATTTCTTATCCCAAAAAAGGGTTTCAAAGAGTGTTGTGGAACACTAATGATTAAGTTTGGTTCAATTGACACAAAGTTTACAAAAGAAAAAGTTTATCCTGAAGGGATTGCACATTTTTTAGAGCACAAACTCTTTGAAATGGAAGATGGCTTGGATGTATCAACTTTATTTACTAATCTTGGAGCTGACACTAATGCTTTTACGAGCTTTGATAAAACGTGTTTCTACTTTTCAACCACAGAAAATGTTAAAGAAAATGTCGATTTATTGCAAAATTTTACATTAACAACAACATTTACGGATTCTTCGGTTGAGCGAGAGAGAGAGATTATTGGTCAGGAAATTGATATGTATCAAGATGATGTAAATTATCGTCTCTATCAAGGAATCTTGGGGAATTTATATCCAGGAACCTCTCTCGCATCAGATATCGCTGGAACTAAAGAGAGTATTCAGACGATATCGGTTAAAGATTTAAAAGAAAATCATGAGGCATTCTACAAACCACAACACATGGTCTTTCTGCTAACTGGTGATTTTGATCCAGAAGTGACTTTCTCTGAAATAAAACAAAAACAAGAAAAATTAGATTATAAGTCTAATTTGCAAATAGCAGAAGCTCTTATTCCTTATCATCAAGTATTAAAGACAA
>CAZPYI010000058.1:0-13756 GCA_964590305.1 uncultured Streptococcus sp. | reverse complement strand
GTGAGAAGTGTGCCTGTGTGTTAACCGATGAGTTGGGAATTGCACAGTCTGCCTTATCTTATCATATGAAAATTTTATGCCAATCTGGTATTGTTTCTAGTCGCCAAGATGGGAAGTGGAAGCATTATAGCCTCAGTGATTCTGGGAGAAGTTTTGCCCTTGGTCGATTTAAAGAAGTGACAGCTATTGAGGAAAATTCCATAGCAAGTTGTCATTGTCATCAAAAGTCGTCCTAATATGGTTTTTAGATTTCTAATATAGTGAATTGAATAAAGGTTAGGACATCGTTAAATAGCTTTGATGAACTCTAGTTCTATCAGCAGCTCCTTTCCTTGTCCTATCCCTTTCTCAATTCACTCTTCATATCAAAAAAAGTTGATGTATAGAAAGGAATATTATGTGGTCTTTTATTCAAGAACAAATTCTAGGAATGAAATGGATAAATGAATTCGTTGGATGGGTATTGTCAACTATTGGCATAAATGTGACAACGCGATTAGGAGGTAGTCTTCAATTTTTCTTCTATGATGTCATTAAAATCACAATTTTACTGTGTATCTTGATTTTTTCAATTTCATATATCCAGAGTTATTTTCCACCAGAGCGCAGTCGAAAAATATTAAGCCGTTATGATGGGATTGTCGCAAATATTGTTTCTGCTCTATTAGGAACAGTGACGCCATTTTGCTCTTGCTCTTCCATTCCTTTGTTCATGGGATTTACAAGTGCTGGTCTCCCTGTTGGAGTGACATTTTCATTCTTGATTTCTTCTCCAATGGTGGATTTGGGCAGTCTAGTCCTTTTGATGAGTATTTTTGGCAGTAAGATTGCGATTATCTATGTTATTCTTGGCCTAGTGATTGCAGTTGTTGGGGGAAGTATCATTGAAAAACTTGGAATGGATAAGTATGTCGAAGATTTTGTTAAGAATGCCCACATTGCAGTCATCGAAAATGAAAAGTTGACTTATAAAGATAGGATTGATTTTGCTAAAGAACAAGTTACGGATACATTTAAAAAAGTTTTTCCATATATTTTAGTTGGTGTTGGTATCGGTGCAGTAATCCATAATTGGATACCAGAAAGCTGGGTAACCGCCATTTTAGGTAGTCGAAACCCATTTGGAGTGATTCTGGCAACTTTTATTGGGATTCCTATGTATGCCGATATTTTTGGAACAATCCCAGTCGCAGAAGCCCTGTTAAGTAAAGGGGCACAATTGGGAACGGTTTTATCATTTATGATGGCTGTTACAACGCTGAGCCTCCCTTCGCTCATCATGTTAAAAAAGGCAATAAAACCTCGTCTCTTGATGACGTTTATCATTATCTGTACAATCGGTATTATATTAATCGGTTATCTCTTTAATCTATTGCAAAATTTTATTTTTTAGGAGGATATTAACATGTCTCAAATGATTTTTAAAGTCTTAGGTTCTGGATGCAAGAAATGCAATCTCTTAGAAGACCATGTTCGACAAGCTAGTCAAGAAGAAGGGGTGGAAGTTGTCATCGAACATGAAAAAGATTTTTCTAAGATTGCAGGTTATGGTGTTATGTCCACACCTGCCTTAGTTCTTAATGAAAAGGTTATCTCTTCAGGAAAGGTATTGACAGTTGACGATGTGAAGAAAATTATTCGAAAAACGCTTTTAGATAATTAGTCAAAAGTAGCTATTCTATTTGTTGAAGCGTTATGAAATTAAATGAAAGGATTCGTACTAGTGAAATAGCTTGCTAGTATTAAGGTATGAAATATGCACCAAGTTACGATTTATCACAACCCCAATTGTGGAACGTCCAGAAATGTTTTAGCTATCATTCGGGCTGTAGGGATTGAACCGGATATTATCGAGTATCTCAAGACACCACCAACAGAACAAGAATTGAAGCAGCTTTTATTGCAGATGGATATCAGTGCTAGAGAGTTACTACGTACGAATGTTCCAGAATTTGAAAAGCATGATTTACAAAAGGATAAAACGGAACAAGAAATCATAGATGCTATGATGACTGATCCTATTTTAATAAATCGACCAATAGTAGTCACTGAAAAAGGGACTTTATTGTGTAGACCTTCAGAAAAAGTCCTAAATATTTTACCTAAATCATTGGATAAAGACTTTATCAAAGAAGATGGTGAAGTTATTAGTAGCAATAAATGATTAAAAACCTTGATATTTCAAGGTTTTTTAACTTCGTAAATTTGCTTGTGATGACGATTGTTAAAAGCCTTTTTTGTGCTATAATAAAATGTAAAAACAGGGTATTTACGGTATAATGTTCTTATGGCATATTCATTAGATTTTCGTAAAAAAGTTCTTGCATACTGTGAGAAAAGAGGTAGTATTTCCGAAGTATCCGATGTGTTTCAATTTCACGCAATACCATTTATCAATGGCTAAAACTAAAAGAGAAAAACGGAGAGCTGAATCATCAAGCCAAAGGAACAAAACCAAGAAAAGTTGATAGAGATAGACTCAAAAACTATCTTAATGACCATCCAGATGCTTATTTGACTGAAATAGCTTCTGAATTTGACTGTCATCCAACGGCGATTCACTATGCTCTCAAAGCTATGGGATATACTCGAAAAAAAAGAACCACACTTACTATGAACAAGATACCAAAAAAGTAGCTTTGTATCTTGAAAATTTTAATGGTTTAAAGCACTTAACACCTGTTTATATTGATGAAACAGGGTTTGATACTTATTTTTATCGAGAATATGGTCGCTCATTAAGAGGTCAATTGATAAAAGGTAGAGTATTCGGAAGAAGGTATCAGAGGATTTCTTTGGTTGCAGGGCTGATAAATGGTGAGCTAATCGCTCCGATGACTTATGAAGAAACAATGACGAGTGACTTTTTTGAAGCTTGGTTTCAGAAGTTTCTGTTGCCAATCTTAAGCACACCATCAGTTATTATTATGGATAATGCAAGATTCCATAGAATGAGTAGGCTAGAGATCTTATGTGAAGAGTATGGCCATAAACTTTTACCACTTCCTCCATACTCACCGGAGTATAATCCTATTGAAAAAACATGGGCTCATATCAAAAAACACCTCAGAAAAGTATTGCCAAATTGTGATACTTTTCTTGAGGCACTGTTGTTCTTATTTCAGTTGACTATAATTGAAATACCAAAACTGATAGATAATCCTAAAAAAATAGATAAAATTTTAGTAATACCCCTACAATATATATTTATTATAGCAATCATTAAAAATGTTAGAATTGCTAAAAGCCAATTTTCGCTTGACAAATTTATAGCATGACTTGCTAAAGTCAATCCTACAGCAATAGATATACTTCCTGTTATTACCGGAGGAAATATTGAAATTATTCTTTCAAAGCCAACAAAATAAACCAACACCGCTCCAAGGATATAGACAAAAGAGCATACTACAATCCCACCTAGTGCATAGTCTGTACCATATAGAGCAGTTGCTGCAATGATTGGAGGCATTAATTCAAACGAAGAACCTAAAAATACTGGTATACGTCCCTTAGTAAAGAAGTGGAATATTAAAGTTTCAAGGCCCGCCATGAATATAGCAACAGAAATATCCAAACCCAATAATTTTGGTACTAATACGACAGAACCAAACATCGTAAAGGTATGTTGAATGCCTAAAGTAATCTGTTTAAAAAATTCTTTTCTGCTATCCATCTAATTACCTGCTCTTGTTATTTAGGATTTAGTTAACTTTAAAATGGTATCTTTTCTTATCTCTTCTCTTAGTTCACTTAAAAATCTAGAGAAGACGACTCTTTCATCAGCGTATGTAAGATTAAAGGTCTTTTCATTTTCACTCCAAGTGCTTAAATCAGATAGATTATGCTGAATAAGAGCTTCTAAGCTATCAAAAGCCTTATAAATTTTTGCTTCCGTACTCTCCATTTCTTCCATTTCTATATATAACTCTGACATTTTTTGGGAGGTACTTAAGGGTAACGTATCCACCCATTTTTTCAATAATATTTCTTCTGTTTCAGAATTAGCTAACGTCTTATCAAATGTTGGGATATCTCCAGTAAAGCATTCTCCCAGATCATGTATTATACACATTTTTAATACTTTGTTCATATCCACATCGGGAAACTCTTCTGAAAGTAAAAATGCCATAAATGTTATCATCCATGTATGTTCGGCAACGCTCTCTTGGCGTCCATTAGATGTATAACAATGCCTAGTTGTATCTTTAAGTTTTTCGGCAGTATTCAAGATTTCTATTAGTTCTCTTGGCGACATATGCTAACCTTCATGATTATTATGTGTATTCACGGATGTAGTACACTTATTATTGAAAAATAGCAATATCTATATTAATTTTCTCCAAAATTATTTTTAAATAAAGTATTTTGGCAAATAAAGTATTTTAAAGTATTCAAAATTTATTAAACGCTTTAAAAAAGCTAAAAAAATTAAATCGAAAAAAAGAACAATGATGTTATCTTCTTCGGTCTCATCTTTAAGATAGAGAAATCCTATTTTAACCCCACGCTTACGCATCTCGACCCAAACTTGCTCTATCGGATTCATCTCAGGGGTATTGAGAGAAACTTTATCCCAAATTTTATCCCAAAATAATAAAAATAAGTCACTTTTTTAAGTCACCAATGTCGTTCAAATGCTCTAAAATGTGCTAAACTTTTTCTAACAATAAAGTCTTTATATCGGCCGCCGGTATAGTTGAAAAGACAAGCTTTCTGAGCTTGTCTTTTTTCTTTATTCGTTTAACAGGTTATTTTGTTTTGGAAATTCTTTTTTCCAGTAGGATGTAATAGCTATTTTTTATTGAATCTATTTCTTTTGAATTTTTAAAGATATTACAGACTATTCAAAGCACTTTAATTTTACTAATTTCGGATTACAGTGTCTCCTTTTATAAGTTCGAAAATTTTAGATACATCAGTATTAGTGTTATTAGGAGCAAAGTTACTAAGCACAGTATGGTTAACGCCTGATCTAATTTCTTTTTATCAATTTTAAGGTTTAATAGTTTATAAAAGCTGATTCCAATAAGTCCGCCACTTGTGTTTGTGATGATATCTGTAATATCGCTCAATCCAATTCCAAAGATATATTGAAAAGATTCAATCGACAGACTAAATAAAAATATTAGTAATACTTTTACAAAAGACGCTTGTTTTTTATTAACTATTTCTATAATGATTCCAAAAGGTATAAATATTACGACATTGGAAAGTGTTTCTGAGATGTTAAATGCACTAAGCTTGTTTAGTGAATCAGGGAAAGGAATTAAATTAATACTTCTTTGTTGGTTTTTAAATAAATAAGACCAGTCCTCAAAAGAAAGTGATATTTTAAAAAGAATAATCCAAAAAAGGATGATTAAGTAGGCTAAAAACAAGAAGTTTGCTAGTTTTTTATAATTTTTCATAAATTTTCCAGATTCTAAAGGTATTTATAAATCTCTATAGTTTAAAACATTGTAGCAAAAGAGAATAGCACATATAAGTAAATAAAAAAATATTCCAAGAAATAAAGCTAAGGGGATAGAATTCCAGAATTAAATTTTTATCATCTAGGCAAAAATCTAATCCATTAAAATCTTTAAGAGTTCTTGATGAAGAGTAAAATATTTTTGATTTTTTTATATTTTGTTATTATAATGAGTATAACAAATTGGAGGAGGTGTCAAATGGTTATTACTGAAAAAGCGCCTGCAAAGATAAATTTAGGTCTAGATGTTGTTAGGAAACTATCTGATGGCTATCATGAGTTGTCTATGGTAATGGTCAGTATCGATTTAAATGATTACGTGACGGTTACTAAAATTAGCGAAAATCAGGTTATTGTTGAATCTAATAGTCATAAAATGCCTTTGAACGCTAAAAATGATGTTTATAAGGTTGCGGTTCTTATAAAAGAAAAATATGCAATAAATTCAGGAGTGAAGATAGAGCTCCAAAAGTCAATTCCTATTTGTGCTGGTCTTGGTGGTGGATCTTCAGATGCAGCTGCAACTATTCGTGCTTTGAATAATTTATGGGATTTAAAGCTTTCCATAGAAGAGATGATTGCAATCGGATTTGAGGTAGGAAGTGATGTACCATATTGTATCAGTGCAGGTTGTGCTTTGATTAGTGGTAGGGGTGAAGTTGTAGAATGTATAGAGTACAACTTATCCTCTTGGATTGTACTTGTTAAGCCTGATTTTGGAATTTCTACTCGGAAAATTTTTAAAGAAATCGACTGTAATACCATTTCAAGAGTTGATATCAATTCTTTAAAACAAGCTATACAAGACGGTGATTATCAAGAGATGCTTAAATTTATGGGAAATTCACTTGAAGATATTACTATCGCAAAAAAACCTTTTATTCAAAAGATAAAGGATAGGATGCTAAAGTGTGGTGCAGATGTTGCTCAAATGACAGGTAGCGGTCCAACGGTTTTTGCTTTATGCCAATCAGAAAAGAGGGCGGATAAGATAGTAAATAGCATGAAAGGATTTTGTAGAGAAGTTTACAAGGTAAGGATTTTATAGTGTTAAGGTTTTGAGGATCAAAGAAATTTGATTCTTTTTTTCGTCTGTGATATAATTAACCAGTTAACGAAAAGAGGTGTTGTTATGTCCCACTTAGAAAATCAATTAGATGCATTAGTTAATCAAATTTTGCTAAAAGCAGAAAATCAACATGAATTATTATTTGGTAGTTGTCAGAGTGATGTAAGACTGACTAATACACAAGAACATATTTTAATGCTGTTGTCGCAGGAAAAATTAACAAATTCAGATTTGGCTAGGCGTTTGAATATTAGTCAAGCTGCTGTTACGAAAGCTGTCAAGAGTTTAGTTGCTAAAAAAATGTTGGCAACTTCTAAAGATAAAACGGATGCACGTGTTACTTATTTTGAATTGACGGGAGCTGCTAAACCAGTTGCAGACGAGCATACCTACCACCACGACAGGACTTTAGATGTCTATAAAAATTTACTTGATGGTTTTTCAGATGACGAACAAAAAATTATTGAGCGTTTCTTGGATGTTTTTTCAAATGAGTTAGAAGGTTGAAAATGAGATATATTACAGTTGATAATTTATCTTATCAATATGATAATGAACCTGTTTTGGAGGGGGTGAGTTACCATCTTGATAGCGGAGAATTTGTTACTTTAACTGGTGAAAATGGAGCTGCTAAGTCTACTTTAGTGAAGGCAACTCTTGGAATTTTATCTCCAAAAGTTGGACAAGTAGTAATTTCAAAAACGAATACATCTGGGAAGAAGCTACGTTTGGCTTATTTACCTCAGCAAATAGCAAGCTTTAATGCGGGTTTTCCTTCAACAGTATATGAGTTTGTGAAGTCAGGACGTTATCCAAGAAATGGTTGGTTTCGTCGTTTAAATCAGCATGATGAAGAGCATATAAAAGCAAGTTTAGAATCTGTTGGAATGTGGGAAAACAGAGGCAAACGTATTGGTAGCTTGTCTGGAGGTCAAAAACAGCGTGCTGTCATTGCGCGTATGTTTGCCTCGGATCCCGATATTTTTGTTTTGGATGAACCCACTACAGGAATGGATGCAAATACGACAGAGACTTTTTATGGGCTTATGCATCACAGTGCCCATAAACATGGGAAATCCGTTCTAATGATTACACATGATCCTGAAGAAGTAAAAGATTATGCGGATAGAAATATTCACCTTGTCCGAAATCAGGACTCACCATGGCGTTGTTTCAATGTTCATGAAGAAGATGTGAGGGGTGATAGTCATGCTCACTGAAATTTTTGCCTATGATTTTATGCAACGCGCTGTAATGGCTGTTATTGCCATCAGTATTTTTGCTCCAATACTAGGTATCTTTTTGATTTTACGTCGTCAAAGTTTGATGAGTGATACTTTGAGTCATGTCTCTTTAGCAGGGGTTGCTTTGGGTATTCTATTTGGGACTTCGACAACTTGGTCAACAATTATCGTTGTAACCATTGCGGCTGTACTCTTGGAATATCTACGAACAGTTTATAAGCATTATATGGAGATATCAACTGCTATTTTGATGTCTTTGGGCTTAGCGGTCTCTTTAATTATAATGAGCAAGTCAGACAACGCTGGAAGTGTTAGTCTGGAACAGTATTTATTTGGATCAATTATCACAATTAGTCTGGAACAAGTCATTGCACTTTTTGTGATAGCTTTAATTATATTTGTTCTGACGCTTTTATTTATTAGACCTATGTATATTCTAACCTTTGATGAGGATACGGCCTTTGTAGATGGGCTACCAGTGCGCCTAATGTCTATCTTATTTAATATTGTAACAGGTATTGCCATTGCTTTGACCATACCTGCGGCAGGAGCTCTACTTGTCTCGACAATAATGGTTTTACCTGCAAGTATTGCTATGAAATTGGGTAAAAATTTCACTTCAGTTATTTTTATTGGTATCGTCATAGGATTCTTAGGTATGGTATCTGGAATTATTTTGTCATACTGGTGGGAAACACCTGCAAGTGCAACAATTACCATGATTTTTATAGTTTTCTTTGTGCTTGTTAATATTCTAGAGTTAGTAAAAAAACGATTACTATAAAAGTGGCATAGTAAAGTAAAGTCTATATAGGCTTGGAATGTTCAAGTTCCCTCAGTACGATATTAAGTAAGGTAGGTGAGAACAGAAAAACCCATCATGGAGATTTGATAGAATTCCACGATGGGTTTATTTTATGATTTGATAGTTCTCTGTAATGTGATTTTAAATTAATAGGTCAAAACAAAATATTTTTTCTTGCCTCGACGAACGACGGTCAACTCATTATCAATTTTATCAGTATCAGAGAGAATGTACTGTATATCCTGAATACGTTCGCCATTGATATAGATTGCGCCGTTTTTGATGTCTTCACGGGCTTGTCTTTTTGATGTCACGATGCCAGATGTAACTAATAATTCGACAATATTGTGGTCATCTTCATCCGAAACAGCATAATTTGGAACGTTTTTAAGTCCCTGCTTGAGTTCTTTTGCAGAAAGGTTTTTGATGTTTCCTGCAAAGAGTTGTTCAGTAATATTAACAGCTTCTTTATAAGCTTCTTCACCATGGACTAATGTCACAACTTCACGTGCTAATGTTTTTTGAGCCAAGCGTTCATGTGGTGCCTCTTCAAATGCTTGACGAATTTCTTCAATTTCATCCAATGTAAGAAAAGTAAAGATTTTGAGAAAACGGACAGCATCACTATCCATAACGTTAAGCCAAAATTGATACATTTCATAAGGAGATGTTTTATCAGCATCAAGCCAAATGGCATTGCCTTCTGATTTACCAAATTTCTTACCTGTCGAGTCTGTAATAAGAGGAACTGTCACTACATGTCCAGTCTTATCGGCTTTACGACGGATTAGTTCAGTTCCTGCGGTCATATTACCCCATTGGTCAGAACCACCAATTTGAAGCGTAACATTGTGCTTATCGTTGAGTTCATAGAAGTCATACCCTTGCATAACTTGGTAAGCGAACTCAGTATAAGAGATTCCAGTCTCAATTCGTTTTTTAACAGATTCTTTGCTCATCATACTATTAACAGTGAAATATTTACCAACATCACGTAGAAAATCAATGAAACTAATTGAACCGAACCAATCGTAGTTATTAACCATAACAGCTTTGTTTTTCCCATTTTCAAAATCAAGAAAACGAGAGAGCTGGCCTTGAATCTTATTACCCCATCCTTCAACAGTTTCTTTTGTTTGAAGGCTACGTTCAGCATCTTTGAATGATGGGTCGCCAATAAGTCCAGTTGCTCCACCAACAAGCGCATAAGGTTTATGACCTGCTAATTGTAAGCGGCGAGAAGTCAGTACAGCAACAAGATGTCCCAAGTGAAGGCTATCAGCGGTTGGATCATATCCTGTATAATAAGAAACTTGACCTTCCGTCAGGGCTTTTTCAAGAGCTTCTTCGTCTGTTGTTTGAAAGACTAAGCCACGTTCTTTGAGTTCTTCAAAAATGTTCATTTTATCTCCTTTTCTAACGGTGTATCATTGTAAACTATAACAAAACTATTTGTAATATGCAAGCTATAATAAATCTGATATAATAGGAGCCGAGGTGTTTTAATGTTTAAAGGTATTAAGAAAAAGTTTAATAAAAAAGGAAATCAGAAGTCCACATTTTTAGATATCGGTTCAGTGATATTAAGAACTTTAAAATTAATGGCTGATTTTTTCTATATAATTATTCTACTCTTAGGAGTATTAGGTACGGGTATTGCTTTTGGATATTTGGGGAGTCAGATTGATTCAGTAAAAATACCCAGTAAAGAAAGTTTAGTTAATCAAGTAAGTTCTTTAAGCAGAGTTTCCGAGCTGACTTATGCCGATGGGAGTTCCATTTCGACAGTAGACACAGACTTGTTGCGCATTCCTGTTTCTAGTGATGATATATCGCAAAATGCAAAAAATGCCATTATTGCTACTGAAGATGAGAATTTTGAAAATCATGAAGGTGTTGTGCCTAAAGCTGTTCTTCGGGCAACGCTAGCATCTGTCTTAGGTTTGGGTGGGACAAGTGGTGGATCAACTATAACACAACAGTTGATCAAGCAACAAATTCTGGGAGACGATCCGTCGTTTAAACGGAAATCAAAGGAAATTATTTATGCACTGGCTTTGGAGCGTTATCTAACCAAGGATGAAATCATGACAGACTATCTGAATGTTTCACCTTTTGGAAGAAATAACAAAGGTGAAAATATTGCAGGAATTGAAGCAGCAGCTCAGGGTATTTTTGGTGTTTCTGCAAAAGATTTGACAATTCCTCAAGCAGCTTTCCTAGCAGGATTACCGCAAAGTCCGATTGTATATTCGCCGTATGCATCAGATGGTCAGAAAAAGTCAGAAGAAGACATGGTTTATGGGTTACAACGCCAACAAACCGTACTTTATAATATGTACCGTAATGGAATTTTATCTGAGTCTGAGTATATGGAATATAAAGATTATGATGTGAGTCAAGATTTCTTGGAGTCGGAGTCAGCAGTAGTGAATAGCCACGACTACCTTTACTATTCAGTTTTATCTGAGTCTCAGGATATTATGTATGATTATTTAGTGACGCAAGATCAAGTTTCAGCACAAGATTTAAAAAATGATGCTACAAAAGAAGCCTATAGAAAACGTGCCCTTGAGAGTATTCAACAAGGTGGTTACACTATTCAAACAACAATTAATAAATCTGTCTACAATGCTATGCAGGAAGCAGCAAGTACATATGGTAGTCTCTTGGATGATGGTACGGGAATTGTTCAAGTAGGAAATGTTCTGACGGATAACTCTACTGGAGCAATTCTGGGTTTCATCGGTGGTAGAGATTTTGCAAGTAATCAGAACAATCATGCTTTTGATACAGTACGTTCACCAGGGTCTAGTATTAAACCACTTTTGCCTTATGGGATAGCCATTGATCAAGGGCTTTTAGGAAGTGCCAGTGTTCTTTCAAATTATCCAACGACTTTTTCAAGCGGACAGAAGATAATGCATGGTGCAGACGAAGGAACAGCTATGATGAATCTTCAAGACGCCTTGAATACTTCTTGGAATATACCAGCCTATTGGACTTATAAGATGTTGCAAGATGATGGTGTTGATTCAGAATCTTATATGAGTCAACTGGGTTATGCTATTAGTAATTATGCTATTGAAAGCCTTCCACTTGGTGGGGGAGTAGAAGTCTCTGTTGCAACACAGACAAATGCCTATCAAATGATTGCGAATAATGGCGCTTATAATGAACAATATATGGTTGATAGCATTACTGATAATGAAGGGAATGTGATTTATAAACATGAATTAAATTCTCAGCAGGTTTTTTCTAAAGCGACAGCAACTATTCTTCAAGAACTTTTACGAGGCCCAATATCATCTGGGGCTACAACTCGATTCAAGTCATATTTAAGTGGCTTAAATCCAACGATTGCTAATGCAGATTGGATTGGTAAGACTGGAACAACGGATGACTACACTGATGTTTGGCTCATGTTAGCCACTCCTAGTGTTACTCTAGGAGGCTGGGCAGGTCATGACGACAATACATCTTTAACGAGTATGTCAGGCTATAATAATAACGCAAATTATATGGCTAACCTTGTAAATGTTATCTATCAAGCTGATAATAGTGTATTTGGGACATCTGAAAAATTTAGTTTAGATTCAAGTGTTATTAAATCAACTGTTTTGTCGTCAACAGGATTGCAGGCTGGTGCTGTAACTGTTAATGGTAGGAGCATAACAGTTGGTGGTTCAACGACTACAAGTAATTGGGCTAAGAATGGTGCGGGACAGATGACCTATAAATTTGCTATCGGAGGTACAGATAGTGATTATCAAAAGGCTTGGTCGACCTTATCAAGCGGTAACTAATCTTGCATTTCAGGCGAAAATAGTGTATAATGAATTTAACTATTTGTCGTCTACTTTGGTTGAAATATTGTCCAACTAAGGTTTACAGCAGTTAAATCATACTTTAAGTAGTCAGATTTAGCTGCTCTTTTTGTGCCTATTTTTAGGAAAAAGAAAGATTGTAATCTAATTTTAAAGATTCTAAAAATTACAAAAACCGGCAAATTATAAAGATATCTGATTGTCAGATATTCAATTAAACTCGGGCTAAATAACAATCTGTAGATTGTTTACTCATAAACTCAATAAGACTGTCATCTAGTAATTGCTTGTGATTTTCTTATTAGAATCGTGTGATGCCCTTCGTATCTTATTTTAAAGGAGCTAAAAAGTTGACAGGACATAAAGTTCAATACGGTAAACACCGTACACGTCGTAGCTTTTCAAGAATTAAAGAAGTTCTTGATCTACCAAATTTAATTGAAATTCAAACAGATTCCTTCAAAGAATTCCTAGATAATGGATTGAAAGAAGTATTTGAGGATGTACTTCCTATTGCAAACTTTGCTGATACAATGGAACTTGAATTTGTTGGGTATGAATTAAAGGATCCTAAATATTCACTTGAAGAGGCACGAATTCATGATGCATCTTATTCAGCACCTATTTTTGTGACTTTCCGCCTTGTCAATAAAGAAACAGGCGAAATCAAAACTCAAGAAGTTTTCTTTGGAGATTTTCCAATTATGACAGAAATGGGGACTTTCATCATTAATGGTGGTGAGCGTATCATCGTTTCTCAATTAGTTCGTTCCCCTGGTGTTTATTTTAATGATAAAGTAGACAAAAATGGGAAGATAGGCTACGGATCAACTGTCATCCCGAACCGTGGAGCTTGGTTAGAACTTGAAACAGATGCAAAAGATATTGCCTATACAAGAATTGACCGCACACGTAAAATACCATTTACAACATTAGTTCGTGCTCTCGGCTTTTCAGGTGATGATGAAATTGTTGATATCTTTGGGGAAAGTGACTTTGTTCGTAATACCATTGAAAAAGACATTCATAAAAACCCAAGTGACTCACGTACAGATGAAGCCCTTAAAGAGATTTATGAACGCCTTCGTCCAGGGGAACCAAAAACTGCGGACAGTTCCCGTAGTCTCCTTATTGCGCGATTTTTTGATGCGCATCGATATGACTTGGCAGCTGTTGGTCGTTACAAAATCAATAAAAAGTTGAATGTTAAGACACGTCTTCTTAACCAAACTATTGCAGAAAATCTTGTCGATGGTGATACAGGTGAAATTCTTGTTGAGTCTGGAACAGTTATGACACGTGACGTTATTGATTCAATCGCAGAACATTTGGATGGGGACC
>CAZPYI010000057.1:0-14195 GCA_964590305.1 uncultured Streptococcus sp. | reverse complement strand
TCAGCTTTAAATTAATCTAAAAAGATGCTATTCAATTTTTTTAATAGAATTTCAGGTTAAAGATCTATTAATCCACTTCCAGAAAGCAGTTGCCTCCATAATTTGTTTTACTATCCTTTTTCAAAGTGATATAATGGATGAGATAATGCATTTTTGTTCTAATTTAGTTAATTCTCTCATTTTGATTATGTTTTCACCTTGTCCCAACTAATAGAAATGGGATTTTCAATCAAAAATTCAGATGATTAACTTTCCAATCCCAATGGGCAAAAATGAAAAAACATAATTATGAGGAGTCTATAATGGGACGTAAATGGGCAAATATTGTTGCAAAAAAAACTGCCAAAGATGGCGCTAACTCTAAAGTGTATGCCAAATTTGGTGTTGAAATCTATGTAGCTGCAAAACAAGGAGAACCAGATCCAGAGTCAAATTCAGCTTTAAAATTTGTGTTAGAACGCGCAAAACAAGCGCAAGTGCCAAAACATGTCATTGATAAAGCTATTGATAAGGCAAAAGGAAACGCTGACGAGACATTTGTCGAAGGTCGCTATGAAGGTTTTGGACCAAATGGCTCAATGATTATTGTGGATACTTTAACAAGCAATGTCAATCGAACAGCTGCCAATGTTCGTACGGCTTATGGTAAAAATGGTGGCAATATGGGGGCTGCTGGTTCAGTTTCTTACATGTTTGATAAGAAAGGTGTCATTGTTTTTTCAGGTGACGACGCTGATGCTACCTTTGAGTTGCTCCTTGATGCTGATGTGGATGTGGATGATGTTGAAGCAGAAGAAGGAACAATTACTGTTTATACAGCTCCAACTGATCTTCATAAAGGGATTGAGGCGTTGCGCCAATCAGGAATTTCCGACTTCCGAGTTACAGAGCTTGAACTGATTCCTCAAACAGAAGTGACTCTTGAAGGTGATGACCTTGAAGTCTTTGAAAAACTTATTGATGTATTAGAGTCAGACGATGATGTTCAAAAAGTATCTCACAATGTAGCAGATTTTTAGAAAAAATTTCGAAATTTACCTTGTTCTAATATATTTCTGAGGAATAGCGGGGACACTTTTCCTTTGTTACAAATTTAAAACATAAAGAACCTATGAAACATTGCTTTCATAGGTTCTTTATGTGGTGTTAGCTTGCATTTGCGTTCAATTATATGAAAGTAAAGATAGAAGAAAGCTGCTAATAATTTATGATGCAGTCTTAGTCTTTCAAACTTATTTGTACTTTTTGTAGTTGTATATTATTATCAAATAGCAATTATAATTAATTTTGTCTTTCCGATTTCATTGTTTTGAGCTGCTTAATCTACATTTTTCTCTATCTGAATAAGTTATTTTAACCATAATTGATAGTAAAGAATGACATTTTAAATAATCACCTTAGTTAAAAATATAGTCAAGTTTTTGAACCTAATATTTTACAAACCTGCAACTAGTCCATAGTACTCTTCCATAACCATGATTTCATCTGTGACAGTTTTTAAATTATGGTACTTCATAAAGTTCAAATAATTAAAATCGTGCACATCTTCAAGAGAAGAAACAGCATCTTTAACTAAGTGATGTATCATATTACGATTTGCTTCATTTTCACACCTAATTTTTGCAATCTCATAAATAGATGGGAGATGGTCAATATGTCCAAGTTCATGTAGGAGAACTTTATGTATTTCTTTGTCAGATAGCTCACGATTAATGAATATAGTATTTATCTCTTTGATGTAAATACCATTTCTATTCCAAATGTTATTATCAAATAGATAAAGATTTATACCTTTCTTGCAAAGCATTTCTTTATCTGTCATAAATATTATCGTCCTCTCAAATACATTTCTATGATGGTTTGAATAGCTTCTTTATCTGCGTCTGTTAGTGGTTTTCCATCGAATGTCATAGCGCTCTCCGCTAATTTTCTAACATCAAACTGCTTATTATCAACTTCTACTATATTGTTAGCAACATTTGGATTATCTGTGCGACCTAATAGATAATCAGTTGAGACATCGAAGTAATCAGCGATTTTCGTTACGATTTTAGAATTTGGTTGGCTTTTTTTTAAACCATATAGAGAATTTTTTCCAAATTCTAATTTATTTTCTAAATCATTGAACGAAATTTTTTGCTTTTGGCATAATTCTTTGACTCTTTCAAATGTGATAAACATTGATTGAACAACCTTCCTGCGATAAGAATAAAAAATTAGTTTAAAAATTAAAAAACTTGACTTTTATTAGCAAATAAACTAAAATAGTTTTTATAAGGTAATAAGTTATTAGGGAGATGCATCAAACTTACTCAAAAAAAGTCTTAATGGGGAGTAAATTTGTTTGACTGCATTAAATAGTTTTTGTACTCTAATTTTAGTTCATTTGCTAAAAAAAGTCAAGTATATCTATTGACTTTATTAATCTTATATAATGATATAAAAAAATTAAGTCAATATCACCAAATGTACCTAGTAGATACTAGGTTAAAAATAGAGTGGAGAGCAGTCTAAGTTTTTGGTTTTTAATACTTGACATTAGGGTTATGTATATTTTTAAAAAAATCAAGTGGTTAAGAAATTTTTCTTTTGTTATTGTAATGGATTTCAAAGAAAGGGGAAAAGGCAAGCTTATCTAGTAAACTTGTTTCAAATTATTTTAAAAATAGTGTACTTAGTAAGTTCATTATTGATAATAAGGGATAGGAATTGAAGTTAGATAGAATTCTTAGTTTATTAAATTTGGGATATTTAGAAAGGAATTGAGATAAATGATAGACATACTATCAGTAGCGACATGGGCTGGAGCGCTTATGTCCATTATAGCTTTAGTTGCTTTCTTTGTTCGCCCTATCATAAGGAGTTTTACTAAAATTACGGATAATCTGACAAAAATGTCACATAGTTTAGACATGATTAACCGTGATTTAGAGGCAAGTAAAACTGATAGGACTGCCTTACATGCAGAATTATTGCGCCATGACGAACGGCTAGACGCACACAGTAAAAAATTGGTCTCTCATGAGGAGCAGCTGAGAATACTTTTCGCTAATAAGGAGAAATGACGTGAAATTATCAGACAAAAATTACAATCATTTAAAATGGGTTGTGACAATCTTTCTACCAGCTTTTGGAACGCTGTTAGGTACTATCGGAACCACAGTAAATTGGGCTTATACACAACTAGTACTTGTTATTCTGACCGCCATCACAACATTTTTAGGCACATTACTGGGTGTTTCTACTTACAATTACAAAAAAGAAGAGTAGATAGAACAGTTAATCATAGGTGTTGATATAAGCCTAACACTTTCTAATATATTAGTCTATTAGACTTTAAAGTACAGAGTAATCTGATGTTGGAATCATAGATATTTTAGCTGAGAATATTGTTTTTCCAAAAAAAAATTAGTAAATAAACTAAAAACAACTTGACAATATTTAGTTTTTAAACTAAAATATATAAATGTAAGTAAGAAAATAGCAAAATAGATAGGAAATAAATTTTTTATCCGTAGTTATTAGTATATAAGCTAAAATTGTGATCAATAATTTTTAACTAACTTATAGAAGGGAGGTGATACCAATGATGTAGATATATAAGAGTTAACCGATTACTTTTACAAAGAAAGGAGATAGAATGGTTCAAAAAGCAACAGTTATTAATTGGGCAAAAGATTTAGCCAATAAAGGTGCTGGAGTTGATTACGATGGTCAACATGGTCAGCAATGTGTAGATCTTGTCAACTGGATATTTGGTAAATTTTTTGGTAAATCTCTTTCAGGTAATGCCATTGATTTATTAAATTCAGCTAAACTGGCAGGCTACACTGTCATTTATGACAGTCCTAATGTCAACCCTAAGGCAGGTGATATCTTTGTAATGTCCGTTCCCTATCATCAATATGGACATACTGGTCTAGTAATTGAAGATAGTGATGGCAATACTGTGAAATCAATTGATCAAAATGTGGACGGCAATGCGGATGCACTTATTGTAGGAGGTCCAGCACGCTATCGAACTCGCCCGTTTAATGGGTCAGAAGGAAAAATTATAGGTTGGATTCGTCCAAACTATGAAGAAACAGAGGAGGAGAATGATATGTTTACAATTTCAGCGCAAAATAGAGGAATCGGTATTGTTACAGGAGGCGTCTTTTATGCACTTCTAGAGCCAACGGATCCAACGGCATTTTGGAATGCAGGCGTAAAAAATATTCAAGTATCAACAAAGACGTTTGATAACTTTCAACGCGGTAGTGTGAAATAAAACTTTTAGTTACCAGAACACCATCTTGATAATAATCGTGATGGTGTTTTTTTGAATATATCAGGAAGCTTTTAATGGATTGTACAAACAATTAGTATAATATGAAATAATAAATGATTGTAATCAGTAAGTAGAGAAGAATTCTGATGAAATTCTAGAGTGTATTGATTCTAACGCTAAGAAACCGTTGCCAGATAATATTTTAAGAGGTATAGTTATATTAATATTCATTGACTGGATACAGATTAAGGAAACTCATTTATAGAAAAGTAAATGAGATAACTTTTAAAGTCCAAAAAGTGATAGTAATGGACTTATAGTCAATTTTTTAAAAAGTGAAATTATTCTAATTACTCTAATGTCATTAATTTTTGGACAAATTTAAAAAGTAGCATAATAACTTTTACCTATAGGAGTGATAAAAAATAGATATTACCCAAATAGACTATCACATGTTAAAATATAATAGTTAGGTATAGATTGAAATATGATGCTCCATTGTATTTTTGTTTTACTGTTCTTATAATTGTTATAGAATTAGTGAGTTACTTATTTAAGACACGCTTAGAGGTTACAGAATGACACAGACATTTTATGAAAAATTAGCAAGCATACGGCATGACATTCACAGAAATCCTGAAGTTTCAGAGCGAGAATTTAACACGACTGAATTTTTAAAAGGTTATATCTCGAAACTCGGTATTCGTATTATTGAAACAGATTTGCGAACGGGTTTTATTGCGGAGATTGGTCACGGTCACCCTATTATTGCCTTGAGAGCAGACATTGATGCACTACCAATTAAAGAAAAAAATACTTTTGACTATGCCAGCAAGAACGGTGCTATGCATGCTTGTGGACATGATTTTCATCAGACAAGTTTGTTAGGTGCGGCAGAAATATTGAAAGAGCGCGAGTCGGAGTTTAATGGGACTATTCGTCTCATTTTTCAGCCTGCTGAGGAAGTGGCAAAGGGAGCCTATCAAGTTATAGAAGCAGGCGGTCTAAAAGAAGTATCTGCCATCATTGGTTATCACAATATTCCTCATCTCAAGCCAGGACAGATTGGCTTACGTTCGAAAGCTATTATGGCAGCGGTTGAGAAGTTTAAAGTGACAGTCAATGGTGTCAGTGGACACGCTGCGCGACCAGACTATGGTGTAGATACAGTTTTAACAATCACTACTATTATCAACAATATACAAGCGATTGTGTCTCGAACAGTATCACCCTTTGAACCAACAGTTCTGTCCGTTACTCATATTGAGGTAGGGTCAACTTGGAATGTTCTTCCAGAAAGTGGGCTATTTGAAGGAACAATTCGTGCTTTCACTCCTGAAAATCGTCAACATTTACGCGATCATTTTACTAAAATTGCTGAAAACACTGCCGATCAATTTGGGGCAAAAGTGAGTATAGAATGGGGACAGACGCCAAATGTAACTTACAATGATGAAACTCTGACACCGCTTATCTTTGAAAATTCCAAGTCTTTTGCAGAAGTTATTAAAGTAGAACCCTTGACAGGTGGGGAAGATTTTGCAGCCTATCAAGAAAAAATTCCTGGAGTCTTTGCCTTGATTGGTGGAAATGGTGAAGAAGGCGCGCCAGATTTACACCATGATACTTTTTTAGTAAAGGATGAAGCTTTTCCGACCGCCGTTCGTTACTATATTGAAAATGCTCTTTTGTTATTAGACTATTTTTCTAATAAAAATGCTAACATTGAGTGATAAGTTTTATCTATCACAGTGATAATTTATTGGTAATTGTTCATAGGTGAATGACATGTTATGATGTAACTACCATAAATTAAAGGAGATTTTAATTAAATGAAATTGAGAAAAATTTTAGGAATTGCAGGAGTCGCTCTTGCTTCGACAATTATTCTAGCTGCATGTGGTTCTGACTCTTCTAGTAGTTCGTCAAGTGACTCATCTAAAAAAGAAGAAGTGGTTTTTGCTACAGTGGGTACAACAGCTCCTTTTTCATATGAGGAGGATGGGAAATTAACTGGCTATGATATAGAAGTTGCAAAAGCTGTCTTTAAAGATTCTGATAAGTATGATGTGTCATTCCAAAAAACAGAATGGTCATCTATTTTCACAGGGTTAGATTCAGGGAAATATCAAATTGGTGGAAACAATATTAGCTTCACAGAAGAACGTTCAGCAAAATACCTTTACTCTTATCCAATTGGCTCAACACCATCAGTACTTACAGTAGCTAAAGATAGTGACATCACATCTTATGATGACATTGGTGGTCATTCTACTCAAGTTGTTCAAGGAACAACTACAGCTGCGCAGTTAGAAGAGTACAATACTGAACATCCTGATAATCCTGTTGAAATCAACTATACAAATGAGAATTTCACGCAAATTTTAACCAATCTTAGCGATGGAAAAGCAGATTTCAAAATTTTTGATGCACCAAGTGTCAATTCAGTTATTAAGAATCAAAATCTTACTAACCTCAAAACAATTGAGTTAGAGACAACTGAGCAACCTTATATCTACTTTATCTTTGGTCAAGACCAAGAAGATTTACAAGAATATGTAAATGGTCGATTGAAAGAACTTCTTGATGATGGAACATTAACAGAGTTAGCACAAAAATATCTTGGTGGAGACTATGTTCCAACATCTGATGATTTAGTTGTTCCGTCAGTGAAGTAGATTAGAAAGTGTTACTTTAGGTTGTTAGTAAGTCTTGCTTTCACTTAACAAAGAAAGTTTCAAGATATAGTTTGAAACTATAGCAAAATCTTGCTAATAACAATTTGAAAGCTCTCATTAATTGTGAGAAAATATAAACACATTAAAAAATGAGGCAAGGAAGAAATGCTTTAAAAAGTAGATTTTCACAATCTTGTGTCATATAGAAAAAGGGGAAATAAAATGAAATTGAAAAAAATTATTGGATTAGCTGGAATCGCACTTGCTTCAGTATTTGTATTAGCAGCATGTGGTAATAGCAGTTCGTCATCTTCAGACACAACAACACTTAAAGTAGGTGTTATGACTTTGGATGATGCGACTGAGCCAACTTGGGATAAAGTGACTGAACTTGCTGAAGAAAAAGGCGTAAAAATTGAGTTGGTTGAATTTACAGATTATAATCAACCAAACGAAGCTCTCCAAAACGGGGAAATAGACGTTAATACTTTCCAACATAAATACTTTTTAAGTAATTGGAATTCAGAAAATGATGGAACACTTGTTGTCGCTGCTGACACACTCCTTAGCCCGATTCGTCTTTTCTCTGGAACAAAAACAGATGGCTCTGCTAAATACACAGATGTAGCTGACATTCCAGAAGGTGGAACAATTTCAGTGCCAAATGATGCTTCTAACGAAAGTCGCGCACTTTACCTTCTACAATCTGCTGGTTTGATTAAATTGGACGTTTCGGGAAATGAATTGGCAACCATCAAGAACATTTCTTCAAATCCAAAAAATCTTACAGTTACCGAAATTGACGCTAGCCAAACAGCTTCAACTTTAACATCTGTTGACGCTGCGGTTATTAATAATTCTTATGCACAATCATCAAATGTTGACTATGACACAACTCTCTTCAAAGAAGCGGTTGATGATAACTCTGCGCAATGGGTCAACGTGATTGCAGCACAAAAAGATTGGAAAGATTCTGATAAAGCAGACGCTATCAAGGCTCTAATTTCTTCATATCAAACAGATGAAGTGGCTAAAATTATTGAAGAAGCTACAAAAGGCGCAGACATTCCTGCATGGGAAGGGGCACCAACA
Organism: uncultured Streptococcus sp.; assembly: GCA_964590305.1. Lineage (GTDB taxonomy): Bacteria > Bacillota > Bacilli > Lactobacillales > Streptococcaceae > Streptococcus. The sequence continues at coordinate 6,155 of CAZPYI010000057.1, read as the reverse complement.
AGTTCTAGCTCTCAAGAATAATAGGTAGCTAGATTTAAAAGTAGATAAGGCGTGTCTATACACGCCGCTTTTGTTGTTATTGAGGAGATAGTAGCTATGATTAGTGATGAAAAGAAACTGCACAAATTCCAAAATGATAAGATAAGCCAGTATTATTTTGACATTCTACGGACACTGATTTCCAAAAAGTCTATTTTTGCTCAGCAAGTTGGTTTAGAAGATGTTGCTACTTATCTTGGTCAAGTTTTTAAAGATGCTGGCGCGCAAGTAACAGTTGACGAGAGTTTCAAAGCACCATTTGTGATTGCACGTTTTAAAAGTTTACATCCGGATGCAAAAAAAATAATATTTTATAATCATTACGACACTGTTCCGGCTGATAATGACCAACCTTGGACTTCGGATCCTTTTACACTAACGGTCCAAAATGGTTACATGTATGGGCGTGGTGTTGACGATGACAAGGGACATATTACGGCACGTCTGACAGCAGTTCAGAAGTATATTCAGGAGAATGAGCAGCTCCCTATTGATATCACTTTTATCATGGAGGGTGCTGAAGAGTCTGCTTCAGTTGATCTTGAAAAGTATTTACTGACTTATGCAGATGAATTGGGTGATGCGGAACTTTTGGTTTGGGAACAAGGCATTACGAATTCTAAAAATCAGATTGAAATATCAGGAGGAACCAAAGGAATTGTAACCTTTGACATGTCTGTTGAATCTGCTGATGTAGACATTCATTCAAAATTCGGTGCTACAATAAACAGTAGTTCATGGTACCTCCTTAATGCCATTGCTAGTTTGCGTGATGAGACAGGGAGAATTTTGGTAGATGGTATCTACGAAGATGTTATTCCTCCAACTTCACGTGAATTAGACTTAATTTTGCAACATGCTAATCTTGACAGTGAGAGCTTGGAAACTTTATATGGCTTAAAATTACCACAGTTGATAACAGAACAAAAGGAAATGCTTCGTACCTTATTTTTTGAGCCAGCTATCACAATTGAAGGAATTACAACAGGCTATCAAGGGCAAGGTGTTAAGACTATTCTTCCGTCAAAAGCGTCTGCTAAAATGGAAGTTCGCTTGGTTCCTGGACTTGACCCACATGAGATTCTTGATAAAATAGAAGGACACCTAAGTAAGTCAGGTTTTGACAAAATTACTCTGAACTACACACTAGGTGAAAAGGCTTATCGGAGTGACATGACAGCACCTGCTATTGCCAAGGTTATTGCTATTGCTGAACAGTTTTCACCACAGGGCGTTTCAGTATTGCCTACAACTGCTGGTACTGGTCCAATGCATCAAGTGTTTGAAGCATTAAAAGTTCCCATTGCCTCTTTTGGTATCGGAAATCCCAATAGTCGTGATCATGGGGGCGATGAAAATGTGAAGTTGGCTGATTATTATACCCATATTGAAATGATTGAGGAGTTGATTAAGAGTTATGAGTAAGACGATCATTAATTTAGAACACGTTGATATTACATTTCATCAGAAAAAGCGTGTCATTGAGGCTGTTAAAGATGTTTCAATAGAGATTGGTCAAGGTGAAATATACGGAATTGTTGGTTATTCTGGAGCAGGAAAATCTACTTTAGTTCGTACTATTAACCTTTTACAAGCACCTACTGCTGGCAAGATTACGATTGGTGACGACATCACTTTTGCGGACGGGGAAGTTCAACTAAAAGGAGCTGAACTTCGTCAAAAACGTCAAAAAATTGGAATGATTTTTCAGCACTTCAATCTGATGGCACAAAAAACTGCTCGTGAAAATGTTGCTTTTGCCCTACGTCACTCACAGTTATCAAAAGAAGAACGTCAGAGAAAGATTGATGACTTATTGGAACTCGTTGGGTTGGCTGACCGTGCAGACAATTATCCTGCTCAACTATCTGGTGGTCAAAAGCAACGTGTCGCTATTGCGCGTGCGCTTGCAAATGATCCCAAAATATTGATTTCGGATGAGTCGACCTCGGCACTTGACCCAAAAACCACAAAACAAATTTTAGCTTTATTACAAGACCTCAATCAAAAATTAGGCTTGACTGTAGTTATGATCACACATGAAATGCAGATTGTTAAAGATATCTGCCATCGTGTTGCTGTCATGCAAAATGGTCTCTTAATTGAAGAGGGGTCTGTTTTCGAGATATTTTCAAATCCAAAAGAAGATCTAACACAAGAATTTATCAAGACTGCAACGGGTATTGATGAGGCTCTTTTGAAAATTGAAAAGCAAAGTATTGTGCAAAATTTGTCATCTAATGCTATTCTAGTTCATCTCAAATATGCAGGGACATCCACGGATGAACCTATCCTTAATCAAATTTATAAACAATTTGAAGTAACTGCTAATATCTTATATGGCAACATTGAGATTCTTGCAGATATCCCCGTTGGTGAGATGGTTGTCATATTATCTGGTAAAGAGCAGTCACTACTTGCAGCCCAAACTGCCATTGCTGAAGCTGACATTGATTTAACAGTATTGAAAAGAGGTGCCTAGATGAGTGAGTGGATTCAAGTAAACTTTCCAGATGTCTTTAAAATTGGTATGGAGGGAACAAATTCTTGGCCCGATGCCATCTATGCGACTCTCTACATGACCAGTATTTCTTTCATTATTGGTGGTTTTTTAGGATTAGTTGTCGGATTATTCCTAGTGCTTACTGGCCCGGATGGAGTAGTAAAAAATAGACCAATTTTTCAGATTTTAGATAAGATTACATCAGTTTTTCGTGCTATTCCTTTTATTATTTTACTGGCAATTATTGCACCAGTGACTTATTTAATAGTTGGGACTAACCTTGGGATGACAGCAGCGCTGGTTCCGTTGTCTGCTGCAACTTTTCCATTTTATGCTCGTCAAGTTCAAGTTGTTCTTGCAGAGCTTGATCGAGGCGTCATAGAGGCTGCTCAAGCTTCTGGAGCGACACTTTGGGACATCATAAAAGTTTATCTAAGTGAAGGATTACCTGACCTTATTAGAGTATCAACAGTGACTTTGATTTCTTTGGTTGGAGAGACAGCTATGGCAGGTGCCATAGGGGCAGGTGGATTGGGATACATTGCCATTTATTACGGATATAATCGTTCAAATACCGATGTGACCATATTAGCTACTTTACTAATACTAGTTCTTATTTTTATCATTCAATTTGTTGGTGATTTTCTCACTAAAAAACTTAGCCATAAGTAATTTTGGAAATCTAAAAAATTTAATAGAGTCAGTTCTGTATGAAGCAGATTAGAGTTTTTTAGTTTATATTGAATAAATCAAACTTTATTATCAATTTAACAGAGGATATTTGGTAATTTGCGAACAATAATATTAACTAAAAATAAGTGTAAAATTAGAAATGTGTAATAATGCACTTCAAAAAGCTATTTTTTTGTGGTAGAATAAGATACTATTAATAATACGAGGATATGGGAATGAGTAATAATTTATTAGTTCTTCAGTCAGATTTTGGTCTGGTAGATGGCGCAGTTTCTGCCATGGTTGGAGTTGCTTTGCAAGAAGAGCCTACTTTGGGAATTCATAATTTAACACACGATATCACACCGTATAATATTTTTGAGGCTTCCTATCGTCTTTTTCAAACGGTAGAATTTTGGCCTGAAAAGACAACTTTTGTTTCAGTTGTGGATCCAGGTGTCGGTTCAAAACGAAAAAGTGTTGTGGCTTTAACAAAGAATAATCAATACATTGTCACCCCTGATAATGGCACACTCTCCTACCTAAAAAATCATGTCGGGATAAAGGCTATTCGTGAAATTTCAGAAGTTGAAAATCGCCGGAAAAATACAGAATTTTCCTATACTTTCCATGGTAGAGATGTCTATGCCTATACAGGTGCCAAACTAGCTAGTGGGCATATTTCATTTGAGGAGGTTGGACCAGAGCTATCTATAGATAGAATTGTTGAATTACCTGAAGTGAAAACACAGGTTACAGAAACAAGTGTTCATGGATCTGTTGATATCTTAGATGTGCGCTTTGGGTCATTATGGACCTCTGTAACAAGAGAAGAGTTCTATCATCTTTCACCAGAGTATGGCAGTCGTTTTGAAGTAACTATTTTTAACAATGACATGTTGGTATACCAAAATCAAGTGACTTATGGAAAATCCTTTGCGGAGGTTCGTATCGGACAGCCGATTCTTTATATTAATTCTCTCTACCGTGTTGGCTTAGCAATCAACCAAGGGTCTTTTGCCAAAGCCTATAATATAGGAGTAGGGCAAAACTGGCATATTGAAATCAAAATAATCTCTTGAAAATTGTAATCATTTGCCAGTTATTGAAAAAAATTAATGTTAATTATCTAAAAGTAATTATTTCATAGATTAACTTACTAACCATGGAATAATCAAGTTCTACGTAATGAAGGAGAAGTAATGAAAAATAACTCAATTAAAAATGTTGTCGCTATTGGAATTGGAGCCGCACTTTTTATTATTGTCGGTATGTTAATCAATATCCCAACTCCTGTACCAAATACAAGCATCCAATTACAGTATGCTGTTTTAGCACTTTTCGCTATAGTTTATGGTCCAACAGTTGGTTTCTTCACTGGATTCATCGGTCACGCTTTAAAAGACGCTTTTCAATATGGCTCTCCATGGTGGACATGGGTGCTTGTCAGTGGGTTAATCGGATTTGCTATCGGTTTGCTAGCTAAAAAAATTGATATTCAAAAAGGAAAACTTACAATAAAAGACTACATTTTATTTAATGCAACACAGATTGTTGCCAATATTATTGGATGGGCTCTGATTGCTCCTTATGGTGATATTTTAGTTTATAGTGAGCCTTCAAGTAAAGTTTTTGCACAAGGCCTATTATCAGCAGGGATTAATATTCTTACAATAGGAGTTGGAGGAAGCCTTCTTCTTGCAGCTTATGCTAAATCACGTACACAATCAAGTAGTCTCTCAAAAGATTAGCTTTATTTTTCAAGGAGCTTGTTCAAATGGAACCTCTTATATCGTTCAAGAATTTTACTTTTAAGTATAATGCTCAATCTGAACCAACTTTAAAAGATATCAACTTGATTATTGAAAAAGGACAAAAAGTTTTAATTATTGGCCCTTCAGGCTGTGGTAAGTCAACACTAGGCCATTGCCTTAATGGGATTATCCCTAATATTTATCAAGGTGATAAAAGTGGTGACTTCTTTATTGGCGGCAAAGATGCTTTTGACTTATCAGTTTATGATAAGTCTCATTTGGTTTCTACCGTGTTACAAGACCCAGATGGTCAGTTTATTGGTCTGACAGTGGCTGAAGATTTAGCTTTTGCTCTTGAGAATGACTGTGTTGAGCAAGATGATATGGTGAAGAGGGTCACCAACTGGGCTGAGAAGCTTGATTTACTTGATTTGCTTAACCATAGACCTCAGGATTTATCTGGAGGACAAAAGCAACGTGTTAGTTTAGCAGGTGTTCTAATTGATGAAAGTCCAATCTTGCTTCTTGATGAACCATTGGCCAATCTAGATCCAAAATCTGGTCAGGATATTATTGATTTAGTAGATAAAATCCATCGGGAAGAGAAAACAACAACGATTATTATTGAACATCGCTTAGAAGATGTCCTATATCGTCACGTTGATAAAATCATTCTAATTAATGACGGTCAGATTCTTTTTGATGGCAGTCCAGACAAGCTTCTAAAAGGACAATTGTTAGTTGAAAATGGTATTAGAGAGCCTTTATATATATCCGTTCTAAGGGAATTGGGTCTTGATGTGAGCCAAACAGAGCATCTCTCTTCTCTCGAAGAGATGGATGTGACGGGCATTAAATTTTTAGAAACTGATAAAAAGATAATAGAATCTTCAAAAGAAAAATTACTAGAGATTAAAAACCTGTGCTTTGCCTATCGACCAGAGCGCCAAATTTTGAAGAATATTAGTTTGAAAATATTCAAAGGAGAGAAAATCTCAATTGTAGGTAAAAATGGTGCGGGGAAATCAACATTGGCTAAGGCGCTCTGTCAATTTGTGAAACCTACTGGGGATATTTTGTATAAAGGACAGTCTATTTTAGAAGACTCTATTAAAGAACGTGCTGAAAAAATTGGCTACGTCCTTCAAAATCCAAATCAGATGATTAGTCAAACTATGATTTTTGAT
>CAZPYI010000056.1:0-14421 GCA_964590305.1 uncultured Streptococcus sp. | reverse complement strand
TTTGCTATAAGAAAAACAGATAGCCACCCATAAAAAAAATAGATTATGCAAAAATAACAAGAGATGTTAAGATGAGATCACGCTAAAAAAGGGAGAAAAAATATGAAAAAAAATATTAAAGCAATTATTGCTGTACTGGTGGTGGTTGTCTTAGCAGTCGCAGCATACTTTGGTAGCCAGAATGGGAAATCTTCAGAGAAGACAACTAGCTCTTCTTCAGAATCTTCATCAAGTAAGACTATTACAGTGGGAACATCAGCACAGACATTTCCAAATACTTATAAAGATGATGATGGAAATCTTACTGGTTTTGATGTGGAAATCACTGAAGCAATCGCTAAAGAACTTGGTTACAAGGTGAATTGGGAAATTATTGGAGATGTTCCTGGGCTCTTGACTGCCGTTGGTTCTGGCAAAATTGACACAGTTGCAAATGCAGTTACGGTACTTCCTGAACGTAAAGAACTGTACAATTTTTCTGATACTGTAGCTTACTACGCTGCAGAAATCGCAGTTAAAAAAGATTCAAGCTATAACTCTGTAGCAGATTTAGATGGAAAAACAGTCTCTGCAACATTGGGATCAAGTAACATTACTTTACTTGAAGCGTATGATCCTGCAGTTAATATCAAATCATATGATGACCGCAGTGCAGTGTTTTCTGATGCTAATAGTGGAGCAGTAGATGGTGTTCTTAACCAAAAACAATTCCTCCAAAAAACGATTGAAGAGCAAGGATTAGATCTTCGCATTATCGATGAGGTTATTGGATGGAACGAAGCAGCCTACCCATTTGCTAAAACTAAAGATGGAGAAGTTCTTCAATCAGAATTCAATACTGCAATCAAGAAACTTTTAAAAGATGGCACATTTGCTGAAATTTCAGAAAAATATTTCAATGAAAATATTACAGAAAAAACTGACAACTAGTAACGTAAGGGGCTAATAACATGGACTTCACCTACATGATTGAAATAATTCCTAAGATAGCAGTTTATCTGCCGGTAACGATTTTGATGGCTGTGTTTTCCATGTTACTTGCCCTTGTTTTAGGTGTTCTTCTGACATATCTATATAACCAAAAATTGACAAAATGGCTAGTTGAATTCTATTTGCTAATTTTTAGAGGATTCCCTACGATTGTTATCTTGTTTGTTATCTATTTTGGATTACCTCAAGTACTTGGAGCAGGCGCGAACTGGTCAGCTTCTGTAGTTGCGACTATCTGTTTAGGGTTGAAACAAGCGGCTTACTCTGTCGAAGTTTTTCGTTCAGGAATTGACGCTGTTGATAAAGGTCAGCTTGAAGCTGGTCATGCTATTGGGTTAAAGACTTATCAAGTTTATCAACGAATTATTATACCTCAAGCAATTAGAACCATGATTCCATCACTTGGAAATAATTTTGTGGCACTTCTGAAAGAGACATCGCTGGCGTTCTCAATTGGCGTTACTGAAATTTTTGGAGAAGGTAAGATGATAGCCTCTCAAAACTTCAGGTATTTTGAAGTTTATTTTGTTGTTGGTATTCTATATGTTCTTGTTATTTTTGTTTATTCCATTATTCAAGAATATATTGAGAAAAAGTGTAATTTTTACTAAGGAGTGCTAATGGTCAATTCAATCTATTTACAAACGGCAAAACAAACAGCTAATTATCTTGAAAGTTTAGAAATCAAAGAGGGTCAAGGGCTTTATTGGGATATTTCTGGCTCATTCAATGGTAAGTGGCGTTATTATGATAATATTTCACTTTATGCAGGAAGCAGTGGCATTATCAAATTTCTATTGGATTTGTTTCATGCAACTGACGATACCACATATAAAAATAAAGCAGTAGCTGCTGGCTATCATATCCTTGAACGATTAAAAGAAGGGGATGAGCTGGATAAAGCCTTTTCAAAACATGCTATAACTACAGGTTTAGGTGGTCTTGCTTTTATTTTGAACGAGCTTTATGATGAGACTGCAGATGAGAATTTCTTCAATGCTGTTACAATAATCCTTGAAAAAATTGTTGCAGATGTTCAAAAATCTGGAGCTTGGAGTGGGCAAATCGGTGTCGTTGCTGATTCTGGAACGGCTTTGATTTTGCTTCGATTTGCTGAAAAGTATGACATACAAGGCGCTAAAGAAGTTTTGATTAATTTTGGAGATTTTATCCTAAGCCAGAAACAAATTGATGATCACAATCAAGACTATTATGTTGGATTGGATTTGAACTATGTTGGCGGGCCAGATGGTAAGTTTAATACTGGTTTTCCTCTTGGACCTGGTGGCGTAGCGTATACACTTTTACAATTGTGGCAGTATTCTGGGGAAGAACGATTTCTTGAGGGAACAAAAGGCATTAAAGAATTCTATCAACATTATTCTATTGATAAGGAAAAAATATTCTTGCCTCATTATTTACCTGATGATGAACATATTTGTTATGTTGGCTACTGTGGTGGTCCAGTTGGAACGGCTCGTTATTTTTACGATGCTTACATCAAGACAAAAGATGACAGCTTTTTAGACGCTTTTGAAGATGCCATAGATGGCTTAGTGCTTGTTGATGCGCCATATCATCGTTCAGAAGGGTATTGGGAAGTCGATAATTATTGTTGTGGAACCGCCGGAATTCTCCAGCTGTTCAACGCTGCTTATATTATCACTGGAAAAGATAAGTACTTGCAATTAGCAAAAGATACTGGCGATATTCTTGTCAATCGGGCAAAAGTGGTTAACAATAAAGCATTCTGGGAACAAGCTTTTGAAAGAAAAGTACCAGAAAATATTTCAATCGGCTTGGGTTACTATGACGGCGCAGCAGGTATCGCAGCATCCTTGGTACAATTAGACGGTATTACAAAAGGGAAGTTTCAAACTGTTCGTTTTGTGGACGACCCTTATCCAGCAAAGTGGGAGAAATAGATGACAGAACGTGTCATTCGCTTAAGTCCAGCGGAATATATTAATGAAGATGGGATTTTGAAGAATCTTGATGTTATTTTAGATAATCATGGATATCACAAAGCCGTTGTTTTTACTGACCGAACGGTCAAAGATATTATTGTTGACTACTTGCCAGATGGTTTTCTACACTCACATCCTGTTGAGTTTTTCAATGGAAGTGCCACTGAAGACGAGATATATCGCCTGAATTTTCTTTTTAAATCTTTTGATGTCTTAATTGCTTTTGGTGGAGGACAACTTATGGATACTGCCAAGGTTGTGGCAGATAATCTGAGAATTCCATTGATTAATGTGCCTACATTACCATCAAATTGTGCAGCCATCACAACTAAAAGTATCCTTTATTCAGAAGATACACATGAGATGGTCGGGGCACATCGCCAGAATCAAGCTGTCACTCTTGTTTTATTAGAGCCAGAAATCTTGAAAAATGCACCTTATGAATATATATTATCTGGCATTGGAGATACTCTTGCTAAATACTATGAAATTCGCTTACGATTAACGCAAGAAAAACTAGGTCTTATTTCTGCCGCGGTTGGAAAACAATTTCTAGAGATTTGCCGTCAAGAAATGTTAAAAGTGACGGATGTATCATCTTTATCAGGACAGGCACTAACGAACTTCCTTGATACCATTTTTTTAGTGGCTGCGTCTGTCGATGGTGTTGCTGATTTAGATGGTAGAAGTGTTGCAGCTCACGCTTTTTATAATGCCTATATAAAATTCCATAAAGGTACTAAAAAGACACACGGAGAAGTTGTGGCTCTCGGTATTTTATTTCAATTATATCTTGAGGGTGACCAAGCAGACTTGCTTAATGAGTTAACTGTCTATTATAAAAAAGTAGGTCTTCCACTCACCTTATCTGATGTTTACTTAGATAAAGAAGAACTAGAAAGCATAGCAGATTACATTGTCGAGCCAGAGGATATTCGTGTGCAAAGCATTTTCCCCAATATAACTAAAGAAGAAGCACTTTCGGCCTTACTAAGTTTAGAAAGTTAAATTATTATGGTAATCAGAGCCTCAGAGAGAATGTCAAAAAAAGAAGGGCATTTTTTAGCACAGCAACAAGAAGATATTAAGAAATTACAGTTAGAAGGTTTTGATGTCATTAACTTGGGACGTGGAAATCCAGACCAAGCAACTTTTCCAGCTATAGTCGATAAATTTAAAGAATACACTGACAATCCACTTAATCATGGTTACCCTCCATATGGTGGAAAGGATAATCTGAAAGAATCCATTATCCAATTTTATAAAGATAATTATGATGTCAGTCTTGAAAAAGATGAAGTGACAATCTTTTCTGGTTCAGCTGCAGCTCTGACAGCATTACCAATGGTTTTGGTCAATCCTGGAGAAAATGTTCTAACACCAGATCCAGCTTTTTTTGGTTATGCAACTGGTGTCAGGATGGCTGAGGGAAATAATATTTTAATGCCTTTAAGTGCAGAGACTAATTATCTTCCTGATTTGACAACATTTTCTAAACCAACTTTAGAAAATACTAAGATGATGTTCTTAAATTACCCGCACAACCCAACAGGTGCTGGAGCTACTACAGAATTTTTTGATGATGTTGTTACTTTTGCTAAAGCAAATGATATTGTTGTAGCACATGATTTTGCTTATGGGGATATTAGTTTTGATAAGGAAACCCCAAGTTTCTTACAGTCTTCTGGTAGTAAAGATATTGGCGTCGAAATCTATACCTTGTCAAAAACGTTCAATATGGCTGGCTGGCGTATTGCTTTCGCCGTTGGTAATAAAGAGGTGATTTCATTAATAAGTGATTACATCCGATCATCAGTTGGAGGAACATTTGGTGCTATTCAAGATGCTGTTGCTTATGGATTGACACACTCTAATCAAGAACGTAAAGCATTAAGAGACTTGTATGGCGAGAGAAAAAACGCAGTCATTGAGGCTTTGAATCAGTCAGACTTTGAAGTTCTAGATTCTGCAGGGTCTTTTTTCTTATGGTTAAAACTTCCTGATTTCTATAATGACGATATCGACTTTGCAAATCATTTGTTGCAAGAAGAGAAGCTCGCACTTGTTGCTGGTTCTACCTTTGGATCCGCGGGGAAAGGATATATTCGTATTAGCTTAGTGTCGAATCTCGAAGAGTTGCTTGAAGGTGTCAGTAGACTTCAACGCTTTTCTCAAAAACATAGAAAGGACAGTTATGCTAGAAGTTAAAAAACTTGAAAAATCATTTGGAGATAAAAAAGTTCTGGATGGCATTGATTTAACGGTCCATCAAGGAGATGTTGTTGCTATCTTAGGACCTTCTGGTTCTGGGAAAACAACTTTTCTGCGTTGTTTGAATTACTTAGAACAAGCAGAATCTGGGGAACTCATTTTAGATGGTGATACTTATGATATCTCCAAGATTAGCAAAAAAGATGTTTTTTCTATTCGACAAAAGACGGCATTTGTTTTCCAAAACTATAATCTTTTCGCCAATAAAACGGCCTTAGAAAATATTTTGGAAGGCTTAGTGGTTGCACGAAAAATTCCTAAGAATGATGCTTTAAAAATTGCAGAGGAAGCACTTGGAAAAGTAGGAATGGGAAATTTCAAAGACCATTATCCAAGCCAACTTTCTGGTGGTCAGCAACAACGTATCGGTATTGCACGAGCAATCGCGGTAAAACCTGCTGTCATTCTTTTTGATGAGCCTACGTCAGCACTTGACCCTGAACTAATTGGTGATGTTTTGGGAGTAATGAAACAGTTGGCAGATGATGGTATCACTATGGTAGTTGTGACACATGAGATGAGTTTTGCAAGAGATGTTGCAAATCACGTCGTTTTTATGGATGGTGGTCATATTGTTGAAGAAGGAGAACCAGAAACTTTCTTTAATAGACCAAAAGAAGAACGTACCAAACAATTTCTCACTCGTATTATTCCAGGTCTTAATATTGACCCAGTAATTTGAAGATTTTAACAGAAACCTCATCATTTTTTGAAGAGGCTTTTTGTTTACCTTTATTTTGTTATAAAAAAATTAGATAGCCACCCATAAAAAATATAGATTATGCAAAAGTAACAAGGGATGTTAAGATGATATCACACTAAAAAAGGGGATGAATTATGAAAAATAAAAAACTTATCTTGTCACTAGTAGCTGCCTTGGTTGCAGTTGTAGCTATATTTTGGGGTATCAGTAGTCTATCAAATTCTGCAGATACCAAAAGTGAATCAACTAAGAAGACAACTATCACAGTTGCAACTGGTGGAGCACCAGCGCCGTTCTCATTTACTGATAAAGATGGAAAAATAACTGGTCAAAATATTGATTTGGTAAAGGCAGTTTTTGAAAAATTACCTCAATATAAGCTAGAAATCGTTCAAACGGATTTTTCAGCTATTTTTTCAGGTTTAACATCAGGACGTTATCAAATCGGAGCTAATAATATCGCAAAAAATGAAGAACGTGAGAAAAATTACTTATTCTCTGACCCTATTTTTGCAAATTCTTATGTTGTTATCTTTAATTCTGACAGTAAACTGTCAAAAGCAATTGAATCATGGGACGATTTAGCTGGACTTTCAACCGTTGGATCAACAGGTATTAATACAACAACAGCCATTGAAAATTATAATAAAGAACACCCAGACGCTGCTATTACCTTTAACTACTCACAAGAAGACCTGACGTCTCAGTTACGTGGTGTTGAGAGTGGTAAATATGATTTCTTGATAATGGACAAACCAATGTTTGAATACTATCAAAAAGAGTTCAATTTTAATTTGACATCTCAAGATGTTTCAGGAGATTTGGCAAATGTACTCTTACCACAACCATATAGTTATTTTGTTTTTGGTAAAGATGACGAAAAACTTCAAAAAGAAGTTAACAAAGCTTTGAAAGAAGTTATTGAAGATGGGACTTCTAAAAAAATCAATGAGTCTTATTTTGGAACAGATTATTCTCCTACATATAAGGACTAACTTGGAGGAACCTTATGAGTTTTAATTACCACATTGAAACAGATGTATCACAGGTAAATTTTGCTGACGTAGCAGAGGTTTTAGTGAAAGCAGGCTTGTCATCAGAATTGGAAATTGAATCCACTGAGAAGGCATTCAAAAACAGCGACATCACTATCTTTATAAAAGATGGTGAGAAGGTTATCGGAGTTGGTCGGGCTTTGACAGATTTTGTTTCTCAAGGTGCTATTTACAACGTAGCAGTTGATCCAGACTATCAGAAACAGCATGTTGGACATACCATTATCACAACATTAGTTGAGAAATTAAAAGGCATTAATATTGTCCTCTATACCCACCCTCAAACACTGACTCTATACGAGAAATATGGATTTAAGCGAAATAAAACTGCTTTTTCATATTTTGATCATAGTACAGTTGAAAGCTTGCAATGGATGGAAGAAGAAGGGTTCTTTCTACCAGATAATTACCGATTTGAAAGTGAAACGGGGAGGTACTAAATGCTTCTTAAACAATTATTCTTATTTGAAAACTTAGAGAATCACGCTATCACCTATTCAAATATGCCCTTTCAAATAAATGAGCTACAATTAAGCAATTTTTATTTTGAAGATCCGCGATTTTTATTTGAGATACATTTTAAATAGGAGGAAATTATGCCAACACACTATGTAAAAAATGAAGTCAGTAAAGATGGTAAATTTCAGCGACAAAAAACAAGATTTGTAACTCCCTTCGGAAATGATAAAGATGAGCTACCTGTTGAAAAAAACAGATACCGTTTAATAGTTTCTTATGCTTGTCCTTGGGCCAATCGTCAACTCATTGCTCTTAAACTTCTAGGATTGGAGGAAGTTATTAGTGTTGGTGTCGTTGATCCGATTAGACCGACTGATGTTGATTGGACAGATTGGGCATTCACTTTAGATGAAAATGGTCTTGACCCAGTTCTTGGCATTCACTATTTGAGCGAAGCATACTTTAAAGCAGATCCAAACTATTCTGGACGCTTCACAGTACCTGCTTTGATTGACTTACATTCTGGAAAAGTAGTTAACAATGATTTTCTGAATTTGCTTACTATTTTCGAAACAAAATGGACCCCATTTCATAAAGCAGATGCACCAGATTTATATCCTGAAGCACTTAGAGATAATATTGATGCGCTGAATGAAATGATATATCAGGAAATAAATAACGGTGTTTACCGTACTGGTTTTGCAACAAGTCAAGAAGCTTATGAAGAGGCTTACGATATTGTTTTTAATCGCTTGGACTTGCTAGAAGAAAGACTAAAACAGTCTCGGTATTTATTCGGTGATGCTATTACAGATAGTGATATACGTCTGTATGTGACTTTGGCACGATTTGACGCTGCTTATTACAATGGTTTCAATGTTAATCGTAATCGGTTAATAGATTTTCCAAATCTTTGGGGATATGCCAGAGACTTATATCAGCAAGAGGCATTTGGAACAACGACTTATTTTGACCATATCAAAAAACACTATCACTTGAGTGCCACCCATAATCCTTATCAGATAGTTCCTAAAGGACCAGATGAAGCCATTTGGTTAGAAGCACATCATCGTGAAACAAAAAATTATTAGTAGAGATGGAGAAATCATGACAGTCACAAAAGAAAATATTAAACCGGTTACTTTGAAAAAACGTCCAGTAGAAACGAAATCAGAGATTGATGAAAGAGGCGCTTTCCAACGCCAAGCAAATCATTTTACAAAGCCATTTGGTGACGGTTCAGATGAACTAAAAGCAGAAACAGGCAAGTACCGATTGATTTGGGCCAAAGGATGTCATTGGTCAAATCGTGCTTCTATCGTCAGAGAGTTATTAGGACTTGAAGATGTTATTTCTGTAAACCTTGTTGGTCACAGTGAAGGAAAGAAAGAATATGGTTGGGATTTCACTTACGATCAGGACGGTAAAGATCCAGTAACAGGAGCAGAATATCTAGCAGAATTTTACTACCGTGCTGAACCAGATTATGCTGGGCGGACAACAGTTCCAGCATTGGTAGATTTGGATACTTATGAAGTTGTTAACAACGATTATCATCGCTTGACCAACTATTTCGAAGTTGCCTTTAAAGATTTCCAAAAATCTGATGCACCTGATCTTTATCCAGAGGAACTCCGAAAAGATATTGATAACTATAATGACAATATTCTTTTCCCTTATGTCAATAATGGTACTTATCGGATGATGTTTGCACAATCATTAATTGCTTATAATGAAGCCTATGATCAGTTTTATGAAACGCTTGATAACATTGAGAAGCATCTAGCCACAAACCGATTTTTGTTTGGTGATTATGTTACTGATTCTGATGTCCGTCTTTTTGTAACATTAGCACGTTTTGATACACATTATTATCGTAATCTTGGGCCAATTAAACACCGTATCGTAGATTATCCTAATATTTGGGGATATGCACGTGATTTATACAATATCCCTGCTTTCAAGAATAATACTTATTTCCATGATATTGCTGCAGGATGGGATACCAAAAAAGAAAAATTATTTGTAGACTTTAATTCACGTTTTGCTGATGACCTTGATTTCGATGCCCTATGGTCGACACCACAAAATCGTCATTTGTTATCAAAAACGCCAGAACAAAAATTTTTAATTCGTTAACAGGAAAAACCCAACAAGGAAAGTTGGGTTTTTAAATGTCTTTATCACATGTCATGTGAAACAATTTGTCAAAAGTCGCTTTTTTCATTGTTTGGTGTTAAAATAGTAAGGAAAAATAAAAATAAAATAAGAGATTATGTAAATGAACCAGAAAGTTGGCGTTGGTAAAGCGCACAGTAAAATTATTTGGATGGGTGAGCACTCTGTTGTCTACGGCTATCCTGCCATTGCTATTCCTTTGAAAAGCATTGAAGTTGAGTGTCGTATTTTTCCCTCTGATAAACAATTGACCTTTGATTTTTACGATACCCTTTCAACAGCTATCTATGCTGCCTTGGATTATCTTAATAAAACAGATATTTCTATTTCTTATGCTATCAGATCACAAGTACCGCAAAAACGCGGAATGGGGTCGTCAGCAGCAGTTTCTATCGCAGCTATTCGTGCTGTTTTTGACTATTTTGAACAAACAATAGATAAAGAGACTCTAGGTATCTTGGTTAATCAGGCAGAAATCATTGCCCATTCAAATCCTAGTGGCTTAGATGCAAAGACTTGTTTAAGCGATAGCGCTATCAAGTATATTCGAAATGTGGGATTTGAAACTTTAGAGTTGAATTTAGATGCCTTCCTAATTATTGCAGACACAGGCATCCAAGGGCACACGCGTGAAGCAGTTGATAAGGTTGCTTACTTTGAAGAAAAAAATTTGCCTTATCTTTCATCTTTAGGTGATTTGGCGGAAGATGTCAATAAGCATATTAGAAGTAAAAATATCAAACAAATCGGTAAATCTATGACAAAAGCTCACACTTATTTGCAAAATATTGGTGTGAGTATCGGTATTTCTAATCATCTTGTTAAGGTCGCTCTAGCTAATGGTGCTTTAGGTGCTAAAATGAGCGGAGGTGGCTTAGGTGGTTGTATTATAGCTCTTGCTGATAATAAAGTGAGTGCTGATGAAATCGTAGAAAAATTGAGGGAAGAAGGAGCTATTAATACGTGGATAGAAGAGCTGTAAGTGTGAAATCATATGCTAACATTGCCATCATCAAATATTGGGGAAAAAAATCTGAAGTTGAGATGATTCCAGCGACAAGTAGTATCTCCCTTACTCTTGAAAATATGTATACAGAGACAAGGGCTTCAATTCTACCAAAAACAGTTACTAAAGATGAGTTTTATATTAATGACATTCTCCAAAATGAAGTAGAACACGCAAAAATTTCTGCTATTATTGATAGATATCGGAAAGAAAAACAAGTATTTGTCAAAGTAGAAACAAGCAATAATATGCCAACAGCGGCTGGTCTATCATCTAGCTCAAGCGGTTTGTCGGCGCTGGTTAAAGCCTGCAATGATCTTTTTGAAGCTGGTCTTAATCAGACGCAATTAGCTCATGAAGCCAAATTTGCATCTGGCTCTTCTTCACGTTCTTTTTTTGGGCCTCTCTCAGCATGGGATAAAGATTCTGGTGAGATTTTTCGAGTTAATACAGATTTAAAGCTTGCTATGATTATGTTGGTTGTCAATGAAGAAAAGAAACCAATTTCTAGTCGTGAAGGCATGAAGCATTGTGCAGAGACGTCTTCAACATTTCAAGACTGGGTTTCTCAATCTGAAACAGATTATAAAGAGATGCTAACTTACCTCAAAGACAATAATTTCGAGAAAGTCGGTGAGTTAACAGAGCAAAATGCCCTAGCTATGCATTCAGCAAATCAACATGCAAATCCCCCATTCAATTATCTGACAGATGCTTCTTACAAAGCCATGGATGACGTGAAAAAATTGCGTCATCAAGGCGAAAAATGTTACTTCACAATGGACGCAGGACCAAATGTAAAAGTATTGTGTTTAGAGGAAGATTTGGAACACCTGTCACAGTTGCTATCAAAAGATTACCAAATCATAGCTTCGAAAACGGTGGCATTGTAATGGGTAAAGAAATTCACGTTCAAACTGGAGGAAAGCTTTATATCGCTGGTGAGTATGCTGTTTTGACACCGGGGCAGACTGCTATTCTTAAAAATATCCCTATTTTCATGACAGCAACAGTGAAACCAGCCGATATTATCTTATTACAGTCAGATATGTTTGATTATCGGACTGATATGACACCAGATACTAATTACGCATTGATACAAGAGACGATTTGCGTGTTGGCAGACTATCTCAACCAAACAGTGTCATCACTCACTCCTTTTTCGCTATCTATTACTGGAAAAAT
Organism: uncultured Streptococcus sp.; assembly: GCA_964590305.1. Taxonomy (GTDB): domain Bacteria; phylum Bacillota; class Bacilli; order Lactobacillales; family Streptococcaceae; genus Streptococcus. Next base: position 2,607 of record CAZPYI010000056.1, on the reverse strand, counting down.
GGAAGAAAACGGGAAAAAATTTGGCATTGGCTCAAGTGGAAGTGTCACGGTTCTAACGCTAAAAGCACTCTCTATGTTTTATGATTTACATCTCTCATCAGACATTATTTTTATGTTGGCTTCATATACTCTAATTAAACGTGGAGATAATGGGTCAATGGGAGATATTGCTTGTATTGCATATGATGATTTAATTGCCTTTACGTCATTTGACAGAAGTCGAGTTAGTTATTGGATTGAGACAGAGACCCTTCATGATGTATTAGAAATGGATTGGAGATATTCTATTGACATCATAAAATCAAGTCTTCACTGTGATTTTTTAGTCGGTTGGACTAAGCAACCTTCAATTTCTAAAGACATGATAAATCTTGTCAAAAGAGGCATAACAACTGAATTTTTGGAAAAAACACAAACACAAGTTATTCATCTTAAAAATGCTTTGTTAAAAGGGGATAAGACGCTTTTGAAGTCAGCAGTAGCTAATATCAGTGATTATCTAAAGAATCTTCATCCAAAGATTTATAATGATAAACTGTTACGCTTGAGACATGCTGCTCAAGGTTTGGATGCTGTAGCTAAATCTTCTGGTTCAGGTGGTGGTGATTGTGGTATTGCTTTATCTTTTGACAGTGTCTCCACACAAAAAATCATCCATCGTTGGAAGGAATCTGGTATAGATTTATTAGTTTTAGAGGAGTTATAAAACTTATGGCAAATCGAAAAGATGAGCACATCAAATATGCTTTGACATATGAATCACCTTACAATAGTTTTGATGATATGGAACTTGTTCACCATTCTTTGCCGGATTTTGACTTGAACGAGATTGATATTTCAACACATTTTGCAGGTCGAGATTTTGATTTTCCTTTTTATATTAATGCTATGACAGGTGGGAGTAAAAAAGGTAAAGAAGTTAACCGAAAGTTAGCACAAGTAGCACAAGAAACAGGAATCGTTATGGTGACAGGGTCATACAGTGCTGCCTTAAAAAATAAAGAAGATGACTCCTATCCAAGTATTGAAACCTATCCTGATTTATTGCTTGCAAGTAATATAGGCATTGATAAACCTTATCAATTAGGACTTAAAACAATTGAAGCACTAAATCCTATATTTTTGCAAGTACATGTTAATCTCATGCAAGAATTATTGATGCCAGAAGGTGAGCGAGAATTTCGAAATTGGAAACCAAATCTGACAGATTATGCCAAGTATATGCCGATTCCAATAATTCTCAAAGAAGTTGGTTTCGGAATGGATTTAGAGACAATTCGAACGGCATGTAACTTAGGTATTAAAACCTTTGACATCTCAGGACGTGGTGGTACTAGCTTTGCTTACATTGAAAATGAACGAGGAGGAAATTGTTCTTACCTTAACGATTGGGGTCAAACGACTTTGCAAAGTCTACTCAATGCACAATCAATGGCGGATAAAGTCGAAATCCTTGCTTCTGGAGGTGTTCGCCAGCCACTAGACATGATTAAATGCTTTGTCTTAGGTGCCAGAGCAGTTGGTTTGTCGCGCACTGTTCTTGAATTAGTTGAACGTTACCCAGTAGAGAAAGTTATTTCAATTATCGATAGCTGGAAAGAAGATTTGCGCTTAATTATGTGTGCCTTAAACTGTCAGCATGTAAAAGATTTGACCAAAGTTGATTATATTTTGCATGGTAGATTAAATAACCTATATAAAAAAAGTTAATCCACTTGGATTAACTTTTTTTACAACATACAATAAACAATGGCCATAAAGTGTAGCGCAGAAGCCAGCAAGATGAATAGATGCCAAATCATGTGGTCATAAGGTCTTTTTCTTGAATAGAAAATAGCACCTACAGTATATGACAGACCCCCTGCGATCATTAAAATCCAAAATGCCCAACCAGTATTACTAATAATAGCTGGAATGATAAAAATAACTAACCATCCCATCATTAAGTAAAGAAAGAGAGAAAATTTTTCATTGATTTTTTTCGCAAATATCTTATATAGAATTCCAAAAATGGTTGTTCCCCACTGTAAGACAATAATTAGATAACCTAACCACCCACCAACAAGTGATAGTGCTACGGGAGTATAACTCCCAGCAATAGCAATGTAAATCATACTGTGGTCAATAATTCTCAACACATATTTTTGTGGTGAATCGTATTGCATAGAATGGTAAATAGCAGATGATAAAAACATCAAAAACAAACTGATAACAAATATTGACATTCCAATAGCCGCTTTTAGCCCGTAAGCTTGAAATCCGTGGACAGCAGTAATAGGCAGAAGTACTAACATAATTACAGCACCAACAGCATGGGTGACACTATTAGCAACCTCTTCCCCAAAAGATAAACGTTTACTTAATTTTATAGATAGACTATGACTCATTAGTCAATCCTCCTTGAAGTTCTAGAACAAGTTTGTGAGTTTGATGATATAGTTTTAAGGTTTGACAAGCTGAAACAACTACCTCAGGAATATCATGACGTTCTTCACCATTCATACAAGCAACAAAGTCATCATAACGATTTTGTGACTGGTTATCAGCAGTTAGTATAGCTAACGTTTGACTTATTTCTTGTATTGAAAAAACATTTTTTAAACTAGT